>CAZAWD010000059.1:0-6710 GCA_964488725.1 uncultured Methanomicrobiales archaeon
GTATGCGTGCGGCGGTTTCTTCGTCAACTTTGCGGAACCGGCCCTGCGCTTTGAGGTAGTCGATGACCGGCATGGGTTTTTTCATGGCGGCACGCGACGGAGCGCTGATGGTGAGCTGGTCGTATTCTTTTTCCCAGAGTACCCAGATGCCGCTTTTGACTGCCATTTTTCCGATTTCAACGGTCTTCTCAGACGGTGTGCGCCAGCCGGGCGGACAGGGGGCTAAGATGTGGATGAATTTCGGGCCCGGGATGCTGAGGGCTTTTTTGACTTTGTTGTAGATGTCAGCCGGGTATGATGCGCACGCGGTTGCCTGATAGGGCAGGTTGTGGGCTTCGATGATGCGGTCGAGATCTTTTTTGACGACGCGTTTGCCGTTCGGGGTGGTGGTGGTGATGGCACCAAGCGGTGTTGCACCTGAGCGCTGCATGCCGGTGTTGCCGTATGCTTCGTTGTCGTAGCAGATGTAAAGGAAATCTTCACCGCGTTCGAGTGCGCCGGAGAGTGCCTGTATGCCGATGTCGGCTGTTCCGCCGTCACCGGCGTAGACGATGACGTTGGTGTTCTGACCTTTGGCGCGGAGGGCCTCGCTCATTCCCGACGCGCAGGCGGCGGCGGCGGCAAAGGCGATGTTGTAGACCGGGATGGTGTGGAGCATGTACGGGTAGACGCCCTGTATGACACTGTTGCAGCATGCCGGGATGACTAAGATAGTATCTTTTCCGGCGGCTTTTAAGATGTAGCGGAGAGCTAAGAGCGAGCCGCATCCGGCACAGGTGGATGGGCACTTTAAGAGCATCTCTTCTTTTGGAATTTCCGTCATGGATTCAGTATGTATTTGTCATGATTAATAATGAGGCTTGCCCTTCGGTTACGGGACAGGGGTGCCGATAAGAGGTGCGCCCCACTCGCCAAATCCCAACTGAGTGGAGCTGGCGCCGAAATAAATGTACAGGTTATCTCCCTTAATTACAAGTGTCCCTTTTGTAAGGATGTGAGGGGGTTGAACATAATATTGAGAGGACCCACCCTCTTTTTTCAGCTGTGTTGGATCGTCAGCTGAAAGCACTGGTGACGCATCACTGAATCCGACGAGCTTACTTGACGACGCAGGGTCGTCCAGAATGGCCTGATTGATGGAGTCTGGATTTGGAAGAATCCAGTATTTGGAGGTGGCCGAATCATAGTAGATGTTGCTTCTAGGGAGAGTGACATCGCCGCCAAGACCGAAATCATCAGCGACATCCGCCAGAGGCCCTTTATAATTGATAAGCGAATACGTAACCCCATTAATTGTAATACTGCCAAGAGCATCACCGCCCCCTCCTCCTCCGCTCCCTCCTCCGCTTCCGCCGCCGCTTCCCGTGCCGAATATTTTCTGCGCCAGAAGCGTTGATGTCTGGCCGTCTTTATACACCACCACTACTGACCCCACGCCGCTGCCGGCCGTATATGAAATAATCATGCCCGGCGTAAAATCCCCTGCCGGTGAAAACACTTTCTCCGCCCCGTCCACCAGCACCGCATACTTACCCTCCGGCAGCACCGCCCCGTTCAGATGCTGAACCTGCACCGCCGTTCCGTTGTATGACATAGACAGACCCACCGCCGGTGCTGCACTTGGCGTTGAAAAACCAAGAAAAACCGCTGAAGCCAGAGATGCCAGAACAACAGTCAGCGCGATAAGAAGAATTGTCGCGATTACCGGAGACACTCCGTCCTCTAGTGCAACCTTATTATCCATTCTTATAGACATATTGACACCAACCATAATAAAGACTGCCGCCGCTACAAATAAATCCGTTTAACTCCAAATCACAAATCACACGGCAGCTCCGATAAGACGCCGCGCCCCATAAAGAATTGTATCGCATCACCCATCCAAAATAAAAATCATTAATACCTCGCATAACATATTCTCTTTCATTATGGCAGATGAAGTTCCACCGGTTAAAACACCGGAAACACCACCGGCACCCGCCGCCGCTCCGGCGCCGGAACTCTCAGAAGAAGAAATTTTAAAACGTGCCGAATCAATTCAGAAAAATCGCGACGCCGCACATCAGGAAGAACTGAGAAAAGCAGATGAGTTGCGCAAAGCAGAAGAGGCAAAAAAAGCCGCCGCGATTGCCGAAGCCGAACGCCTGAAACAAAAAGAGGCCGAGAAAAAAGCAGAAGAACTCCGCCGTGCGCAGGAACTGGTCAGAGCCGACGAAGCAAAAAAAGAGGCCGAGGCAAAAAAAGCAGAAGAACTCAAACGTCAGGCCGTCCGTGAAGCTGAAAAAGAAAAGAAAGCTGAATCTCCCAAAAAGAAACGGACCGGCCTCAAAATCTTCAGCGTCATAGTCCTGCTGCTTATCGTTCTTGGCGTGGTTGTCGTTATCTCGTCCAACGTATCGATTACCAACCTTGGAACAACCGGATCATATTCATATGCGACCAGCTATAATGTATGGCTGCCGCTGAATCAGGAGTTCTCAATCGGAGGCTACAAAGTAATTGCACTTTCAACCGCCGACAGCATGATGATTTCACTGGGCGGAGTAACCTATCCGCTGACCGTCGGTGAAGTTATAACCGCGCCCGATCAGCAGGCAACGCTCACCATATTCTGGGGCAGCGTTCAAGTAATGAAAGTGAAGTATTCGGTCGCTCTGGAATATCTGGGGGTTGCTTCCAATGGTCAGGCTGCGTTTAAGATGATTATTGCCAGTGACCGGCAGCTGCCGGAAGGTCTGATTAAATTCTTTGTTGGCATGAGCGGTGTTACCGTCGCCAACGCATAATCTTTTTTTTTATGACAACAGCTGATGCCGTGCTTACCATGCTTGAAGCAGCGGCGGGTTCGTATGTGTCCGGAGAGGAAATTGCCCGGCAGCTGGGACTCTCACGGGCCGCAGTATGGAAAGCGGTAAAAACGCTTACCGCCGACGGCTGGGAAATCGAGGCGGCCTCACACAGGGGGTATCGCTTAAGCGGCGGCGATGTAATAACAGCCGGAACCATCCGGGCGATGATGCCGGAAGGGTTTGCCGGCGACATCATAGTAAAACAAACGACCGCATCAACAAACACCGACGCAAAACATGCAGCGGCGGCCGGAGCTCCGCACGGAACCATAGTAATAGCAGAAGAACAGACAGCCGGAAGGGGAAGGATGGGCCGTTCATTTTATTCCGGGGCCGGCGGGCTGTATATGAGTATTGTTTTACGGATGGGATGCGCGTTTGCTGATGCAGTGCGGATAACAACATCCGCTGCAGTGGCAGTCTGTCAGACAATTGAAACCATCTCACCCCTCAGGCCTGAAATCAAATGGGTAAATGATATCCTGGCAGACGGCAGAAAGGTCTGTGGAATTTCCTGTGAAGCGGTAAGTGATTTCGAGTCGGGAATGGTTGAGTATGTGATTGTCGGGATGGGAATAAATTTTAAGACAACCGTATTTCCCGACGAGCTGAACGGAATTGCAGGCGGACTGTTTTCTCCGGATGAGCCGGTGACCCGCAACCGGTTTGCGGCGATGGCTGTGAGCAGGCTGCTCTCACTTGCCGCAGATATGAATAATCCCGATATTATCAGAGAGTATCGCAGGCTGTCAGCAGTAATCGGCCGGCCGGTTAAATTCTGTGAGAAGAACGTCTGGTATGAGGCCGAAGCGCTGGACGTGGATGAGAACGGCGGGCTTGTTGTCCGTGAAGCGGACGGCCGTGTCCGGACCCTTGTGTCCGGCGAGATTACGCTTCGGGTGCGAAAATAAAAAATGAGGAGAGATCAGACAAGCTTGCGGCCGAACTCTTTTGCTTCGGCAAGCTTATCCGCCATCTTTGAAACAGCTGTTTTATCATGCAGCATATTCTGCCAGATATATCCTGCGTTCTCCCAGCCGAACATACCGGCGAACACATGATCGAGCGAGTCGATGATAGGGGTGACCGTTTCAAGACCGCCGCCGCCAAGCGTAATAACGGCCGCATATTTCTTGTCTTTGGGCAGCCGGCTTGAAAAGTCAGGCGCGGCCATTGCATAGAGACGGTCAATGAACTGTAAGAAGGGGGCGTTCGGGCGGCCGAAGTAGACCGGCATGCCAAAGATCACAGCGTCGGCTTCTGCGAGTTTCTGATAGAGCATCTGCATGCCGTCCTTCTGGACGCAGGTATCATGGCCCGGCGCTTTGCAGAACCCGCAGTCCAGACACGGATTGATTTCAAGATCGACAAGACGGATGAGTTCAGTCTGAGCACCGCTTTCTGCGGCGCCGGCGAGTGCCTGTTCAACGAGGGTCTGACCGTTGCCGTTTTTACGGGGCGATGAAACAATGCCAAGTACTTTCATACTTTATTATTCGTTTGTATATATAATAAATAAGATACTATCATAAATAATAGTATGGAGTCGAAATCTGACGGGGGCTGCCCTCTGCGCCGGGTGATGAGGATAATGGGCGGACTGTTTTCTCCGGATGAGCCGGTGACCCGCAACCGGTTTGCGGCGATGGCTGTGAGCAGGCTGCTCTCACTTGCCGCAGATATGAATAATCCCGATATTATCAGAGAGTATCGCAGGCTGTCAGCAGTAATCGGCCGGCCGGTTAAATTCTGTGAGAAGAACGTCTGGTATGAGGCCGAAGCGCTGGACGTGGATGAGAACGGCGGGCTTGTTGTCCGTGAAGCGGACGGCCGTGTCCGGACCCTTGTGTCCGGCGAGATTACGCTTCGGGTGCGAAAATAAAAAATGAGGAGAGATCAGACAAGCTTGCGGCCGAACTCTTTTGCTTCGGCAAGCTTATCCGCCATCTTTGAAACAGCTGTTTTATCATGCAGCATATTCTGCCAGATATATCCTGCGTTCTCCCAGCCGAACATACCGGCGAACACATGATCGAGCGAGTCGATGATAGGGGTGACCGTTTCAAGACCGCCGCCGCCAAGCGTAATAACGGCCGCATATTTCTTGTCTTTGGGCAGCCGGCTTGAAAAGTCAGGCGCGGCCATTGCATAGAGACGGTCAATGAACTGTAAGAAGGGGGCGTTCGGGCGGCCGAAGTAGACCGGCATGCCAAAGATCACAGCGTCGGCTTCTGCGAGTTTCTGATAGAGCATCTGCATGCCGTCCTTCTGGACGCAGGTATCATGGCCCGGCGCTTTGCAGAACCCGCAGTCCAGACACGGATTGATTTCAAGATCGACAAGACGGATGAGTTCAGTCTGAGCACCGCTTTCTGCGGCGCCGGCGAGTGCCTGTTCAACGAGGGTCTGACCGTTGCCGTTTTTACGGGGCGATGAAACAATGCCAAGTACTTTCATACTTTATTATTCGTTTGTATATATAATAAATAAGATACTATCATAAATAATAGTATGGAGTCGAAATCTGACGGGGGCTGCCCTCTGCGCCGGGTGATGAGGATAATGGGCGGAAAGTGGAAGCCCTATATTCTCTGCGTTCTCAGCGGGAAGACGATGAGGTTCAATGAGATATACCGGACCTGCCCGGGGATTACGCAGGCGATGCTGACGAAGCAGCTGCGTGAACTTGAAGATGACGGGTTTGTTACACGGAAGGTATATCCTGAGGTGCCGCCAAAAGTTGAGTATTCACTGACTGAACTCGGAGTGAGTTTTCTGCCGGTTCTTGCGCATATGGCGGAATGGGGGCAGGATCATCCGATGAAGGAGAAGTTGTCATGAACGCAGAAGAATATTTTATAGAGATCGCAGGCGTGCCGCGGCCGTCGGGGCATGAAGAGCATATACGTGAGTATCTCAAAAAATTTGCCAAAGAACACGGCCTTTCCTCAGAAGAGGATGCAGCGGGAAATGTCCTGATTACAAAACCGTCGGCGTGCAAAGCGCCCGGGGTGGTGCTTCAGGCACATATGGACATGGTGCCGGCCGCATCACCCGGCACGGCGTTTGATTTCCGCACGCAGCCGCTTGCCCTGCGGATGAGCGATGAATGGCTAACCGCAGAGAATACAACGCTGGGTGCAGACGACGGGGCCGGAATGGCGCTGATGCTTGCGGCCCTCACGGCGCCGGGCCTTGTCAGCGGGAAAATAGAATGCCTGTTTACAACAGACGAAGAGGAGGGTATGACCGGCACGGTCGGGCTTTCGCCGGACCTCCTTGAGGGGCGGATTATGCTGAATCTTGATCATGAAGACGGCACGACCCTTCTGCGCGGATGCGCCGGCGGGGTCATCACCGAGGCATTCTTTACCCCGGAACAAGCCCCGGTGCAGCCCGGACGGGCATGGTTCCGGCTTGCGGTCGGCGGGCTGAAAAGCGGACATTCCGGCATAGATATTTCATGCGGCAGAGCGAACGCCATAAAAATTGCGGCAGGATTTATTTCAGAACTGACGGATGCCGTCTGTGCTTCATTTTCGGCAGGAACAAAATCAAATGTGATTCCGGCAGAAGCGGTGGTGCTCTTCTCAGTGCGGGAAGGAGACACAGCGACGGCAATACAAGCCGCAAAAGGCTATGAACAACGGATACAAAACGCGTATCAAGAAACGGACCCTGATATTGGTATGCGGATGACGCCGGCTGATGCGCCGGCTGAGATGTTTACGCCTGAGTTTTCCGGCCGCTTCATTGCGGCCCTTACTGCATGCCCGACGGGCGTCCTTGCAATGCAAAACGGCGAGGTGCTGACCTCAACGAATCTGGCAGCGGTCGCATCAGCCGACAACGGAAAAATTT
>CAZAWD010000060.1:0-6694 GCA_964488725.1 uncultured Methanomicrobiales archaeon
CGCCGGCACGCCGTCGATTGTGTTCGGCGTGTTCGGGTTCGCGTTTCTGGTGGTGTATCTTGGCTGGGGCGTCTGTCTTGCGGCCGGTATCATCTGTCTTGCCCTGATGGTTCTGCCGACGATTGTCCGGACCACCGAAGAAGCCCTCGCCTCGGTTCCGCAGTCTCTGCGGGAAGCATCGCTGGGTCTGGGGGCTACCCGGTGGCAGACCATCCGCCATGCAGTCCTTCCGGCCGCGGCACCGGGAATTCTTACCGGCACCATTCTTGCTATCGGTCGTGCGGCCGGTGAAACCGCCCCGATTATGTTTGTCGCGGTTGTGTTTACCAAACGGTTCCTCACCCTCAATCTCATGGAACCTGTCTCGGCACTGCCCTTTCATTTGTATGTTCTGGCGACCACTGTTCCGGGTTCCGAACCCCAGCAGTATGCAACGGCTGTTGTACTGATAATGATGGTTGCATTCTTCTATGCGGCCGCGATTATTATCCGGACACGATGCCGGAAAAATCTGGCGTAATCTATGACACATATTATAAAAACCCAAAACCTGAACCTGTCCTACGGAAAAAAGCAGGTGCTCTATGATGTGACGTTTCCCTTTGAGGAAAAGTCCGTAACTGCGTTAATCGGCCCGTCGGGATGCGGCAAGTCAACGCTTCTGCGTTGTCTGAACCGTATGAACGAGTATGCATCGGATGTTTCTATCTCAGGAACCATTCTTTATAGGGGCGATGACATTGCAAAAGCCGATCCGGTAACCCTTCGCAAAAACATCGGTATGGTGTTTCAGCGTCCGAACCCGTTTCCGAAATCCATCTACGACAACATCGCCTACGGCCCGCGGATGCACGGCGTGCATGACCGTGCGGTGCTGGACGCACTTGTGGAAGAGAGTCTTCGCGGCGCTGTTCTCTGGGACGAGGTATGCGACCGGCTCAATGATTCAGCACTGGGTCTGTCCGGCGGTCAGCAGCAGCGGCTCTGTATTGCCCGGACGCTCGCGGTTCATCCTGACGTGATTTTAATGGACGAGCCGTGTTCGGCACTCGACCCCATTGCAACAACGAAAATTGAGAATCTCATCGGCGTGCTCAAAGAGAAGTATACGGTTGTGATTGTAACACATAATATGCAGCAGGCCGCCCGGGTCAGTGATACCACGGGATTCATGTATCTTGGCAGGTTAATTGAGGTGGGAGAAACCGGTCAGGTGTTTTCCAATCCGAAAGAGGAACTGACCGAACGCTACATCACGGGGCGGTTCGGATGAACGATCATTTTCATCTTGATCTGGATTCATACCGGATGGAAGTGGTATGGTACGGCCGGTTTTCCCTTGATATGCTGAAGAATGCGCTGTTTGCGTTTTCAACGGCGGACGTGCAGATGGCATCTGATATTCTCCGGCGCAAGGACTATGTATGCAGTCAGTATGAGCATTTAAACGAACGGGGGATTCTGCTTATTGCGCTGAACCAGCCGATGGCAGCTGATCTCCGCTGTCTTGCCTGCTGTATGGATGTGGTGACGTCGTCGGAACGCATAGGGCGGTACGGCAAGGATGTTGCAGAGCTTGTCTGTATGGGTGATGCGGCCGGCAGTGCAGCAGATATTGCACGGATGGGGGAGCTTACGGTCGGGTTTTTGAATGCGGTGTATAATGTGTTTGAGTCAGGCGACCTGTCTCTTCTGTCGCACAGTGCGGAATGGGAGGAGGAGATTGATGCATTGTATACCAAGAGTTATCATACAACGATTGCGGCAATGGAAGACGGGTCGCTTTCTGCGGGTGCGGGCGCGGGGTGTCTGCTGACCGCACGCTATCTTGAGCGCTGCGGGGACCATGCCTGCCGGATGGGTGAGAAAATATATTATATGCATACCGGAAAACGGGTTCCGTTTTCGGAGTTGAAACAGCCATCAGACGGGAGGTATCAATAATTTTATATTGCCTGAAGCGGAAATAGCTGTGTATAGTATGTCAGGATACGAAGAGTTTATAATTCTGGCATCCGCAAAACCAAGCCTGAAGAAGAGGATTCAGGAGATAATAGATGAGAACGAGGAGGATGAGGCGGCATTTCAGTATAACCTCATCGCTCTTGCTGAACAGTATGGATATACCCTTTCTCCCAAGGACTTCAGTGTTGCGGATGTTATAGCTGATAGCGAGTGTTTTGATGAAGACAGTCTTGAGCTCAGCGACCGCGGTATTGATTATGAGAAGATGTATAATGAATATGACGATGATGAAGAGGATGAAGACAGATACTAATCCTCTGACTTTTTTATCAGAATACAGACATTGAAATAGCAATACCTCCCTATAAGAGAGTATGGATACGTTTGAAATATATAATCCGGCGACGGGTTCGTCTATATCGTCTCTGCCTGTTGCCACCCCTTTGGATGTTGACCGTGCGGCTGAGACGGCACGCGGGGCGGCTGAGGCGTGGGAGCATGTGTCTTCGGCGGAAAAAGCGGTGCTGCTGGTAAAGTCTGCCGGGCTGATGCGGGCGCGGGTAACGGCGTTGTCGGCGCTTTTAACGCGTGAACAGGGAAAGCCGCTTGCGGAGTCGCGCGATGAGATTCTCGGCGCGGCACATGTGTTTGAATATTATGCGTCGGTCTGCGGGTGCATCCGCGGGGATGCAAAGACGCTGCCCAAATACGGGTATCTGAATGTGGTACGAAAGCCGACGGGCCTGTGTGCGGCTATTATTCCCTGGAATATGCCGGCTATTATTTTTGCGTGGAAGGCGGGAGCAGCTCTTGCCTGCGGAAATACCGTGCTGGTAAAGCCGTCTAAGACGGCGTCGCTTACGGTGATTGCGATTGTGCAGGCGATGCATGAGGCAGGAATCCCGGCCGGGGTTTTGCAGGTTGTAACCGGCGGCGGAGAAGAGACAGGACGGGCGCTTATTTCCCATCCGGCGGTCCGTCATATTTCGTTTACCGGATCGGCGTCAACAGGCCGCGAGGTTGCCCGCTCGGCTGCAGACGGGCTGAAAAAGATTACCCTTGAGCTGGGGGGTAATGATGCGTTTGTGGTGACAGAGACGGCTGATCTCAAGAAGGCAGCAGCAGCGGCGGTCCGGCACCGGTTTTATAACTGCGGGCAGGTGTGTACGTCGCCGAAGCGGATGCTGGTCCATGAGTCGGCAGCAGATGAATTTATCCGGCTGGTAAAAGAGCGGGTTGAAAAGATGACGGTGGGTGACGGCGCGCTGGGCTGTTCAATGGGACCGGTGAATAATCCCGGGCAGCTGGCAGAGGTTGAGGCGGCGGTGAACGGAATTCTTGATGCAGGCCGCGGAGATCTGGTCTGCGGCGGGAAAAGAAAAGGAACGGGGTATTTCTATGAGCCGACGGTTATTTCAAATGTTGAGCCGGCGGCGGTATCTGAGGAGATTTTCGGTCCCGTGATGCCGGTTATTTCGTATTCAGATGATGATGAGGCGCTGAGTATTGCTAACGGGACGGCCTATGGTCTTGGTGCGTCGGTCTGGACGGAGAATCTGAAGACGGCACGGATGTTTGCATCAGAACTTACGGCGGGGGTCGTCTGGGTGAATAAACATCTGATTCTTCCGCCGGAGATGCCGTTTGGAGGAGTTGCCGGATCGGGGTTCGGACGCGAAAACGGTATGGATTTCATATATGAATATACTGAGCCGAAGAGTGTACTGTTCGGCTAAGTATACTTTCTTTTACTATTTTACTGTATCATTGAGAACAGATCGTTTAGTGCCTCGGTCATGACCGGGTGCGTATATATCTGATCTCTGAGAACCGTATACGACATATCGGCATCCATTGCAAGTTTTATGATGTTAATCATTTCATTCGCCTCTTCGCATACCAGCATTGCTCCCAGAATTTTTCCGGTGTTGGCATCGACAACCGCTTTTAACAGTCCGGCCGGATCGCGGAGAACATGGGCCTTTGGAACCGCCGCCGCCGGCATAACTGCCGTTTTAATTTTTATTCCTGCTGCTTTTGCCTCCGTCTCATTCAGTCCGACGCGGGCATAGGGCGGATGAATAAATACACTGGTCGGAATAAGGCGCTTGGCTGTTGTATGCGTCCGCGTGCCATCAAGCGCCGCCTTAACAACCCGGTAATCATCCAGCGACACATACGTAAACTGCGGCCCGCCGGTAACATCTCCCATCGCATAAATATGGGGAGCCGTTGTCTGTAAATACTCGTTTACCTTTACCGCTCCGTTTTTGCCGGTTTCAACCCCGGCGGCTGCAAGATTCAGACCCTCCGTTGCCGGCACCCTGCCGGTTGCAATTAACACGGCTTCGGCAGTAAATGTTTCAGTCTTTGCACCGACCTCAGCGGTTACTACTGCGGTCTTTGCGTTATCTGCTATCGACACCGGTTCAACGCCGAAAACAAATCTGATGCCGGAACCTTCAAGACTGTCAAAAATAGTCCGTGCAATCTCCGGATCCTCTTTTGGCAGGAACGTATCGCCATGCACAAGCACCGTAACCTCTGATCCGAACCGCTGATACATCGATGCAAACTCAAGGCCGATAAACCCGCTGCCGATAATAATCAACCTGCGCGGCAGGGTTGAAAGGCCGAGCAGCCCGGAACTGGTATACGTATTCCGGCTCTCATGTATACCTGCAATATCCGGCATACGTGATACTGACCCGGTATTAATACAGATTGTCTCAGCTGAAACAACCGTGACAGCATCACCGGCCCGGACGGCTACCTCATGCGGCGATCGAAACGACGCCTCGCCGTCGAAGATAGTGATATTCGGATTCGTAACGAGTTTCTGATAATTCTTCTCTCTCAGCATCTCAACGACCCGCTGTTTCTCAGCATAGGCTGTCTGGTAAAACGCTGCTTTCTCTTCAAAGGTTTTCAGGTTCCGCTCAATAGCAATGTCTGAACTGTGAACAAGAGACTTTGTCGGAATACACCCGACATTAATACAGGTCCCGCCATACATCTCCTTTGATTTTTCAACAACCGCTACTTTTTTTCCTGAGGCGGCAAGGTAACCGGCAAGTGTTTTTCCGGCTTTTCCAAATCCTATAATAAGCGTATCAAAGTTCTGCACAATAATTCACAATGTTAATCTATGCTATGACAGCATATATAGGTACTGGTAGTAGCCTGTTTGGATGCCCCTCCTCCGTGCCGGTCATGAGATGTGCAGCAGCGCCAGTTCCCATGCATGCCCGGTTCCCCGCATTACCGCCGTAAAATTCCGGGGTATATTTTCATTGGTTACGGTGCCGGCAACCCATGCAACCACCCCTTCACGTTGTATACGCCCGATCTGAAAACCGGCCGGCCGGATATCCCTGCTCTGGAGAATCGCCTCCCGCCCGCGTACTCTTCCGGCCGGCGACACAACTTCTGCTTCCGTAAAAATCAGGGGGGAAAGTGTATCGGTGTCATTGGTTATCCATGCCTGCGAAATACGCCGGAGCGTATCTTCAACCTGTTCTCTTGTCTGATAGGAAACAACCATTCCAAAAAGATGTGTCTTCTTTCATAATCAAATCTTCCGTTTCCGTAACTTACTAAGGCAGGCGCAACCAACTAATATATACCGATGCCAGAAATATCAGATTTCTTCCCCTACCAATCCTATCGTAAAAACCAACTGGAGATGCTCGAAGCGGTTGCCAAAACCGCCGAACAAAACGGCATCCTCTTAATTGACGCGCCGACCGGCTGCGGCAAATCAAGTGTTATTGCAAGTCTCCTTGCCAAAGCAGACGGGCGAAAAATAATTATTGCAGTCCGTACTATCTCCCAGCTCCAGATATTTATCCGCGAACTCGACCTTATCCGCACCAAAAAATACAAAGCTCTCAAATTTACGTATCTTATCGGCAAAGGAAACATGTGCCCGCTGGGCGGATTCGGCGATGTCTACCGCCGCTGTGAAGGCGTAAAAGCATTCACCACCGCATTAATGCAGCAGCGTGCCGACCGCGGATCGTTTGACCCTTCAAAAGATAAAATCATCCTCGACCAGATACGAAAGCAGGACAAAGAACATCCGCTAATATGTCCGTATTTTGTAAACAGCCGGGTGTTTGTTCAGGCAGAGGAAGGAGGACGCCGTATGATACCCTCGCCTGATATCCGCAAGAAATCAGAAACCGCCCAACATCAGATTGTGCGGCCGGGCGATCTTCATTCCTTTGCCGGCGCGGTATGTCCGTATGACCTTATGCTTTCAGCGGCGAAGGGTGCGGATGTTGTTATCTGCAATTATTATCATCTGTTCAACGATGACATCCGTGAACAGTTGTATGTGACTCTCGGCTGTGAAGAGAAAAACATTCTTCTCCTTCTTGATGAAGCCCATAATTTAGGTGACGTTGTTCAGTCGATTCAGAGCATCCGTATCCGCGAGACTGATATCGAGCAGGCGGCATCCGAACTGGCCTCACTTCGTGAAAAAGTCAGGGGAAGTGATGCCATCCGTCATATTCTGCCGCGGATAGCACAGTTTATGGACGGGCTCCGGCGGTCCTGCGAGGTGGAAGACTGGTTTGACCCTGAGATATTTAACCGGATGATTATCCGCGGGTCGCTGTATGATAAACCGGAAGCGATGCTGGAAGATGTTATTGCAATTAAAGAAGGGCTGCACACCCTCAGTATTGAAAAAGGTGATTATCGGGAAACGGCAATTGAAAAA
>CAZAWD010000061.1:0-6643 GCA_964488725.1 uncultured Methanomicrobiales archaeon
AATGCACCGTTTTTTTCTTCACCGGTGAGGGCGGCGGATATGCATGTTGAGATACGGGGGATGAGAGGGATGGTTTCTTACGGGAGGTTTTGGTAAATGAAAATAAGAGAGATTCAGCCGGATAATCTGACGAAGTTTATGTTTACGGCGCCGCGGTGGTGGCAGTCTCTGATTCTGATGTTTGCCATCGGTGCGGTTATTGATATTATTTGTTTTAATTTTCATACGATGCCATGGTTCGGTCTGGCGTTTTCAGTGCCGGCCGCGGTGGCGTTTCTGACAACACAGCCGCTGGTAACCGCACTGGGCCGGCAGGAGTTTACATGGAACCGCTCAGCACTCCTTGCTCTTGCCGGAGAAATATTTTCTCTGCTCTGGCTGATTACAGCGCTGGTTCTCGGGATTCCGTTTGCCTACGTGTTCGGCCTGGGGTTCATTCTGGCTATCCGGATGATTGTGCTGGTGGCAGTCGTTGATTTCCGTATCAGACGGATGCTGTTTCCCGCATCAGTTCAGACGCTTGCCGCCTGCTTTTTTGCGGGGTGGTTTTTCGGCGTGGAAATTATTGCACCGCTTGTTGTTTCGGTGGGCGTGTTTGCCATCTGTGTCATCCTCTTTCTCTTACAGTTTGATCTGCCGCTGAAACGTATCTGCGGGCTGTCCGGTATGCATTTTGTAAATGTGTTTCTGGGTCATCTGACGAACGGCTCGAATGATATGGAGGAGTATTTCCATAAGATTAGTGAGTTTGTTTCGGTGCCGGTTACGACGTTCTTTTTCAGGCGGGCGGCAAAAAAGGATGTCTGGTTTGTGGTGCCGAATCTGCATCCGGGTCCGATGGCAGATATCGGAGGAAGTAATTTCCCGAATCTGTTGTTTAAGACGTTTGAAAATGAAGCAGATATTCTGGTCTCGCACGGGTGTGCAAGTCATGATCTGAATATGATTTCAAATAATGAGACCGGTAAAATTGCGGCGGCGATAGAGAAGAGTAAAGAGCAGGCGGTTTATTTTAATACGGCGAGTCTGCCGGTCAGGAGTACGTTTGGAACGGTGCAGGTTCTGTCCCAGCGGTTTGGGGATTCTATTCTGATGGTGACGACGCGCTCGCCTGAGATGACGGAGGATATGGATTATTCGATCGGAAGAATTGTGATGGGGGAGGGAAAAAGTCATTATAATAATATCGGGTTTGTTGACGGGCATAATTGTATGACGGCGGTGACGAAGATTATTTATCCGTCGACGAAGACGGGAAATGAGTTTATTTCGGCCGCTACCAATGCGATGGATCATATGACCGGGGAAGAGATGATGCCGTTTTCGGCGGGGGTGTCACATCTGGAGTTGCCGTTTGACCGGGAACGCGGATTTGGCGATACGGGTATTGTAACACTGGTGACCGCGGTGGGCGATACGAAAACGGCATACGTGCTCTTCGACGGGAATAATGTGACGCAGGGGGTGCGGGAAGTACTGCGTGATGCGGTTCTTGCTGAAGGCATGACGGAGTGTGAGATTATGACGACGGATTCCCATGTGGTGAACTCGATGTCGGGCAGGAATCCGATTGGTCAGGCGGTTTTGGCCGACGAGATAATTCCGTTTGTGTTAGATGCGGTGCAGCGTGCGGTTGATGATCTGGCACCGGCAGAGGCGGGGGCCGCAACGGAGATGTGTGAGAATGTTGAGGTGTTCGGGCCCGGTAAAATTGTGCAGCTGACAACACTGGTCAGCGGGATTGTTTCTAATCTCTGGCCGTTTGCGATGTTATTCCTGCTGGTGGCGTTTTTTGCGGTGCTGATAGTGTGTATGCTGGTGCTCTGAGAAAGGGTAAAAAATATTTTTGAGTGGCGGGTTTCCGGATCAAAGTATCCGATTGCTTTTCTTTGGTACCTCGCAAATCAGAGCGCAGCAATCCCCTCATACAGACAAATGGGGAGAAATAAAAGGGAGCGTCCCGCTAAAAAAGTTAGAAAAGCGGTAACCGCTTATTCTGCGAGAACACCGCGAATGCGAGGTAAACGGAAATAACTGTCACTATAAGATTCAGCACCCCCGAGACAACCGGCACCGCAGCAGATCCAATCGTCACCGCACCGACAAAGTAGGTCACCCCGTAAAGAATCAGCATTATACCCGGAAGAATCCGTGATTCATTACGCAGCAGGGCAAACAGTCCGAGCACAATAAACATTGCCCCGACCACATAAAAAAGCGGCCCCGTGAGGAGCTGACTGATAAGGGTTAAAAATCCCATCAGAATAAACATGATCGGCGTAAACCGCATCTTTCCAACCGCGAAAAGAAGAATTCCTGAGGAGATCAGCATCATACCGCAGATAGCATCAGCCGCAAGTGCCGCTTCGGTCTGAATGCCGAGGAAATAAATGCCAGTCCAGACTGCACAGCTCGTACCGAACAAGAGATAACCAAGCACCGACCCGCTCGCTTTGAAATCGGTTGCGACATCCGCTTTGAGAACAGCCCCTCCCGGAAAGGCAATGCGCTCTGATGCGCAGGCGAATGCAAAGTAGAGGGCGACAACTGCGATAAGGGCTGTCACTGCAGTACTTACTTCATGTGGAACTACTGCAACACAAATGCGCGACAGTCCCATCAGGGCCGGAATTATTGCAAGCAGATACTTTTTCCTATCTTTTGCCGTGAGTATTACCGCAGCAAGGATCAGCAGAAATATGCCGGCAATTGCCGGAGCCGTTGTTTTATCTGGTGAGTATCCGAGAAAGACGTACAGCATGCCGGTCATGAAAAACGTAATGGCTGTCAGGTCGCGGTTTTTCAGAACGATGAGAATGACGCCCGCAAGAAGCAGAAGGAAAGCGGTGATTACTCCCGTCAGATCCATAATAGAGAACATCAGATACATGTCTTCCCCCAAAAATGTTGCCGCCAGCTGCAGGAAAAACTGCGTTGCAATGACGAAGAACCCTGCCGCCATTGCATAGTTCCTCATCTCCGTTTTTTGAATCTCATCCATAGATATACCAATGCTTTGGAGGACAATAAAACTTCCGGGATAAAAAAAAAGTTAGAAAAGCGGTAACCGCTTATTCTGCGAGAACACCGCGAATGCGAGGTAAACGGAAATAACTGTCACTATAAGATTCAGCACCCCCGAGACAACCGGCACCGCAGCAGATCCAATCGTCACCGCACCGACAAAGTAGGTCACCCCGTAAAGAATCAGCATTATACCCGGAAGAATCCGTGATTCATTACGCAGCAGGGCAAACAGTCCGAGCACAATAAACATTGCCCCGACCACATAAAAAAGCGGCCCCGTGAGGAGCTGACTGATAAGGGTTAAAAATCCCATCAGAATAAACATGATCGGCGTAAACCGCATCTTTCCAACCGCGAAAAGAAGAATTCCTGAGGAGATCAGCATCATACCGCAGATCGAATCAAACACAAGCGCAATTTCAGATGGAACGCCCAACAAGTATGTACCCGCCCATACAGTCGTGCTCAATCCAAACAAAAGATAACCGAGCACCGACCCGCTCGCTTTGAAATCGGTTATCACATCTTTTTTCAGCAGTGCTCCAAGCGGAAGGGCAATACGTTCGGATGCACAGGCAAAGTAAAGAGCCGCAACACTGATAATGATATCAACAGTCACAAGTGCAAATGAATGTGGCCCGCCCGCCCCTGCACCAGACAGTGCCGCAAAAAAAATAAAAGAAATATCCTGAAACTTACGCCGAAGAACGCGTCGCCTTCATCCGGTCAGCCTCGCTCATCGCCGCCAGAGCCTCAACCCGGCGCATATCAAGCCCCAGCCCCTCGGCAATCCGTCTTCCATACTCCGCATCCGCCAGATAACAATGCGCCGCATGCAAAAGCTTCACATTCTCCGTCACCGGCGCAATGTTGCGGCACGTATTCTCAATCAGCAGCGCCCGTTTATCCTCCGTCATCAGACGATACAAATCGCCCGGCTGCTTAAAACAGTCATCGCGATAATCCGCCCGCGGCTCAAACCGTGAAGCCGCACCCGACAACGCAAGCTCCGGCTCCGCAAAGCCCCGCTGCTCGGCCCACTCACCAAAACTATTCGGCTCATACCCCTTTGCCGCCCCGTAGTTTCCGTCAACCCGCATCTGCCCGTCACGGTGATACGCATGAACCGCACACCGCGGCTGATTCACCGGAATCTGATCATGGTTCACCCCGAGCCGATAATTCTGCGTATCGCGATACGAAAACAGCCGGCCCTGCAAAAGTTTATCCGGCGAAAACCCGATACCCGGCACAATATTCGACGGCTTAAACGCCACCTGCTCAACATCCGCAAAATAATTCTCCGGATTTTTGTTCAGCTCAAGAACCCCCACCTCAATCAGCGGAAACTCCTTATGACTCCATACCTTCGTAATATCAAACGGATTCTCATCCCGTGCAGCCGCCTCTGCCTCACTCATCACCTGAATATACATCGTCCAGCGCGGAAACTCTCCCCGCTCAATCGACTCAAACAAATCCCGCTGATTGCTTTCCCTATCCATCCCCACAACCTTCTCAGCCTCCGCATCCGTCAGATTTTTAATACCCTGCTGCGTTCTCAGATGGAACTTCACCCACGTCCGCACACCGTCCTTATTAATCATACTAAACGTATGACTGCCAAACCCGTGCATATGCCGGAAACTCGCCGGAATACCCCGGTCCGACATCACAATCGTCACCTGATGCAGAGCCTCGGGCAGCCCCGTCCAGAAATCCCAGTTATTCTGGGCAGACCGCATATTCGTCTTCGGGTCACGCTTCACCGCATGATTCAGATCCGGAAAATGCAGCGCGTCCCGGATAAAAAACACCGGCGTATTGTTACCCACTAAATCCCAGTTTCCTTCCTCCGTATAAAACCGGACCGCAAACCCGCGGATATCACGCTCGGCATCAGCCGCCCCGCGCTCGCCTGCCACCGTCGAAAACCGCACAAACGTATCAGTCTTCTTCCCGACCGCAGAAAACACCGCCGCCTTCGTATACTTTGAAATATCATGCGTCACCGTAAACGTTCCAAACGCCCCGGACCCCTTCGCATGCATCCGCCGTTCAGGAATAACCTCACGGTCAAAATGCGCAAGCTTCTCCATAAACCAGACGTCCTGCAACAGCATCGGGCCGCGTTCGCCCGCCGTTAAAGAATTCTGGTTGTTTGCAACCGGAGCTCCGTTCGTATGAGTAAGATTGGAAGAATTATTCATACCATACAATAAGCCGCTGAGGTTAAAAAATTATGCTATCGGATACCTATAAATAAAAATATCGCCATTCTCATAGTATGTACTGTGTAAAAACATTACGGGCAGCAGGCATGTTCCTGCTCGCAGCACTTCTTCTGACAGCCGCGTTCGCCGCCCCGGTCTCTGCCGCGCCGGACAGCAACTATCTCGTACTCTACATGGTCGGCACCGACCTTGAATCAGGCACCGCGCCGTTTGCCTCCGAAAACCTGATAAACCTCGTCAGCAACTGGGGAACCGACACCGGCGACATCCTCCTCATCTACGGCGGATCCAAAAAAACCGGATGGACCGACGGCTACGCCATCACCAACCTCGACCTCCTCCGCCAGGACCTCGCCGACGGATCCCTTGGAACCGACAACGGCAACAGCCCCACCCAGTACGTACTTGAACGGGTAAAAGGCGACATCTCAACAGAATCATCCCTTGCGTATGCATTACAGTACGCCGAAACCTATCAGACCGAAAAAGGTCTCACCCAGTCTCACAAATACATCCTCTTCTGGAACCACGGCGGAGGATACAACGGATTCGGCTGGAACGAACTAACCAACAAAGTCCTCTCCATCGACGACATGGCATCCGCCTTCTCCAAATCCGGCGGACACTACAACGTCATCGCCTTCGACGCCTGCCTCATGGCATCCTTAGAAGTCGCCGATAAACTCAGCCCGTATGCCGACTACCTCCTTGCCTCCGAAGAAAACATACCCGGAGACGGCTACAACTACGAAGACTTTGCAAAAGCAGTTGCCGCCAACCCTGAAATGTCCCCGGTTGAATTCGGTAAAAACGTAATCCTCGCATACAACGCGGCTTCAGGCCCGACCCTTTCACTGGTTGACTTATCAAAAACCCGGGATGTCGTCTCGGCAATGAACGGATTCGGCAGTGAACTGAAAACAGTATTATCCGACAAAGACTCGCTCAGTGTTATCGGTCAGGTACTCTCCGAAACCCAGGGATTCGGTATCGACAAAACAGGCGCATCCTCCGCAGTATCATTAGACCTCGCCCAGTTCATCGCCGGCATCTATGATGCAGCAGTAAAAGGAAGCACGCTTGAAACCAGCGCCAAAACCCTGTTAACCAGCATTGGAAACTACGTCATCTACACCTCCGACAACGGCCGCTACAGTGCAGCCAACGGCGTCACCTTCGCCGCACCAAAAGAAAAGTTCAAAGACAATATCCCGGACTCAGTAGCACTCGGACGGGAAGGATGGTATCAGTTCCTCTCTGAATACCTATCCGCAGCAAGTAACAACCCGTCAATTGCAGCCGTTTACAAAACTATTCCAACTGAAAACACACGCAGCATCAACGTAACCTCCGCAGGTTCCGGCTACTCCCTTGTTCTGGGA
>CAZAWD010000062.1:0-6627 GCA_964488725.1 uncultured Methanomicrobiales archaeon
ATTTTAATAAATTTAATTCATATAGTATTCTATTTAAACATATTGTTTAACCAAGACTAATATTAAATTATAATCATGTATTAATGGTATGACAAGGCCATTGAGAACCGGAGAAAAACCAGAACAGGTCAGTTTACGGATTCCAAAAGAATTGGCAAATAAGGTTGATATTTTTAAGGAAAAGGAGGGAACAGATCGCTCTGTAATTATTCTCAGAGCTTTACGATATTGGTTAGATGTGAATGGCAATGTCACCACGGACAATGAATTTTTAAATCGACTGAACAACATGGAAAGTGATTTAAAAGAACTTCAAAATACAATAACAAAAATGGATATAGAACGTGCCAACTATCAAGAAACAATTAAGAAACAGCAGGTTACTATTGATACTTTGTTGGGAATGATAAATAAAAATAAATAAATTAGGTATCCTCTCACTTTCACTCCAAAGATGTTTGAGAATTGAGCTCTTCTCTTTTTAGATTCATATTCCTTAGAAATATATCCATGGAGCGCCCACGTAGTAGTATGTCGCCATCGTTTCATGGTATGGCTGAGTTCGGGCTTGCGGGTGTTGTCAGCCCGGGCGTTATGCGTGCGGTTGATAATAATGCCGATGAATACGGAATTTCACCGCGGGAACGCATGGAGAGCGCGGGAACCCAGCTGGCCAATGCGGTCCGTGCCGAAGAAAAACAGTCCGTCCTGTTTATCTGCGGGTCGGGCAACAACGGCGGGGACGGGTATGTCGCCGCCCGGCATCTGGCCGATGAGATGACTGTTGCCGTCGTCTCCTTTGGCGCACATACGCCGGAAGCCGCGTCGGCATTTTCAGCGCTGGAAGCCTGCGGGTCAGCAGAAATTATTGCCGTGCATGACGCCGGCGGTCTGCCTGACTTTTCACCCTACGACGTAATCGTGGACTGTATGCTTGGAACCGGCGCCCGTCCGCCGCTTCGCCCGCTGTATGCGGCGGCGGTTTCCCGTATGAACGTCTCTGCGGCGTATGTAATTGCCTGCGATGTTCCGACTCCGACGGCACGTGCCGATACGGTTGCCGCGTTTCATCTGGCAAAAACCGCGGGGGCTGCGGTGTATCCTATTGGCATTCCGCGGGCGGCGGAGGTGTTCTGCGGAAAAGGCGACCTGCTTTGCGTGCAGGAAAAAGGTTCCGCGTCCCATAAAGGAGCGGGCGGCACGGTTCTTATCATCGGCGGCGGCCCGTATCAGGGTGCACCGTTTCTGGCAGGTGTTGCAGCACTGCGGGCGGGAGCGGATATTGTCAGGGTGGCAACGCCTGACGCGGGGTTTATGCCGGATATTATTCTGGAACAGCTGAGCGGCAGTAAAATATCCAAAGAGCATCTGGACCGGCTGCTTGACCTCGCCCGCACCGCGGATGCGGTGGTGGCAGGCCCGGGCCTTGGCGCGGACGAAGAAACACTTACCGTTGTCCGCGAGGTGGTACGCGCCGCGCAGCGTGCGGTTGTGGACGCCGACCTTCTGCGTCTGCCGCTTCCAAAAGCCCGCAAGGCAACTATCTATACCCCGCACGCGGGAGAGTTCGCCCGCTGTTTCGGTCCGGTGCCGGATGATCTCCGTGAACGCGGGCGGGCGGTGCGTTCGGCTGCCGCGAAGGCAGGAGCGGTAATAATTATGAAAGGTGCCGTTGATGTTATCTCAAACGGTCAGCGGGTGAAATTCAATACCAGCGGAACGCCCGCGATGACAACCGGCGGCACGGGCGATGTGCTGGCCGGTATCTGCGGCGGACTGCTTGCCCGCCTTGATGCATTTGAAGCGGCCTGTGCTGCGGCGTATGCGGAAGGGAAAGCCGGTGAACTGACAGCGGCAAAAACCGGCGACGGGCTGCTGGCCTCGGATATGCTTGAAACAGTTGCCGCCGCACTTTATCGGTAACGTCACCCAATCATTTTATACTCCTCGCGCCCAATAATATAGAGTTTACAGCTGTCACGCTGAATAAACGAATCAAAAGGAATGTGGCTGATATAATCTAACAGCTGAACCTTGAGGTGAAAAACACAAATGTCAAAATCAATGTATGGATATGTCCGCGATGCATGGAAAAAACCCGCTGCATCCGGAGTAAAGAAACTCCTCTGGGAGAGAATGCAGACCTGGCGCAGACAGGGCGCCGTCGTTCGTCTTGAACGCCCGACCCGTATCGACCGCGCACGGACCCTTGGCTACAAAGCCAAACAGGGTATCATTGTCGTTCGTTCTTCCATCCGCCGTGGAGGCCGCAGAAAATCCCGGTACATCCGCGGACGCAGAACCAACCGTATGGGAATGCGCAAAGCAACTCCGGGTAAGAACCTTCAGTCCATCGCAGAAGAGCGTGCACAGACCCGCTACCCGAACATGGAAGTTTTAAACTCCTACTGGGTTGGCGAAGACGGCAAATGCAAATACTACGAGGTTATCCTTGTTGACCGTTCAAGCCCGTCGGTTCTTGCCGACAAGAATCTCAACTGGATTTCCACCACCCGCGGCCGTGTCTACCGCGGTAAGACCTCGGCAGGCAGAAAGGGACGCGGACAGCACAACCGCGGCATCGGTACCGAAAAGTGCCGCCCGAGCATTCGCTGCCACAACAATCAGGGTAAATAACCCTGTTTTAATCTTTTCTTATCTATGATTACTGACGCATGCTTATATGTGGACGGGCCGATTGATACTTTTGCCAACACCGCTGCCGCCTGCGGCACGACCCGTATTGTTGCTGTAGGAAACGGGGTAACCGGCGACACCGGTATGATTACGGTTCTTGGCGGCACGCATATCAGCGGAAAAACCGGCAGAGCGTTTCTTGATGCGGTGCGTAAAGCGCCGAAGAATTCGGTGATAATTGCTGATGCCGGAGATAACAGTTTTAACCGTATGGTGATTACCACCAAAGGGGTGCACCTGCTCGACGGCATCGCCGCCATCCCCAAAGGCGGGTTCGATCACATCATTGCGGCCATGGCGGCACAGCATAATGTCGGTGTCGTCGTCAGCCTTGCTGCGATCATCGATCCGAAAACACGACGGCATGCATTGTCGCACTATGCGGATATCCTGAAACTTGCCCGGAAATACCGGTTCAGACTGGTTATCGCATCCGGCGCATCAGCACCGGCGGGGCAGAAGAATATTCATGAAATATGTGCCCTTACGTCTTTGTTTGGAATGGAGCGGGCCGAAGTCTATCGGGCGCTTACCTGCCTTGATGAGATTATCAGCCCGCCGCTGACGGTTGAAGTGTGCGAGGGCGGACAATGAAACCGCTGCCGCCGACCCTGCGGGAAAACCGCCGGTATATTCTTATCAGAATTGACGGCCCTGTCCTTATTCAAAAGGATATTTACCGTGCGGCAGCGGATGCCGTGCATGATATCTTTGGAGATGCAGGGGCCGCACGTATGCATCCGGCGGTTGTCTGGTCTGATGACTGCTATGCTATCGTCCGATGCACGCGCGGATTTGAACCTGACATGATTGCCGCTCTGGCCTGCGTCACCAAAGCAGGCGGGGAAGATGTGGTGTTTCGCACTGTTCGTACATCCGGAACCATTGCCGGTGCCAAAAAAGGATTGTCAGACGATCAATAGAAGAAGAGCTATCATATTACAACGAACATATACTTAAGGAGTTACTATGCAGCCACAACAATATCAGATGGGAGGATATGACAGAACTATTACCATGTTCTCACCCGACGGGCGCCTGTATCAGGTTGAATATGCCCGGGAGGCTGTCAAGCGCGGGACGACTGCGGTCGGCATTAAATGTAAAACCGGCGTTGTTCTGCTGGTCGACAAGCGGGTGGGTTCACGCCTGCTGGAGCCGTCGTCTATTGAAAAAATTTTCAAAATTGATGAACATATCGGCGTTGCTTCTTCCGGTCTCGTCGGCGATGCCCGGGCACTTGTTGACCGTGCGCGCGTTGAAGCACAGATTAACCGTGTCAGCTATGGTGAAGTAATCGATGTTGAGACGCTGGCAAAGAAGCTCTGCGACCATATGCAGACGTATACGCTGTTCGGCGGCGCGCGTCCCTATGGTACTGCGCTGCTGATTGCAGGGGTTGAAGCGGCAGCTGACGGTATGCACTATCATCTGTTTGAGACTGACCCGTCCGGGACGCTTCTTGAATACATGGCAACCGGTATCGGTATCGGCCGTCCGGCAGTTATGAAACTTTTTGAGGATGAGTATAAAGAAGGACTTTCAGCAGAGGAAGCGGTGCTGCTCGGTCTGAAGGCTCTGTATACGGCAACCGAAGGTAAGTTTGATATGAACACGGTTGAGATTGGTATTGCCGGCGAGTATTCGCGTAAACGTGCGGTGCAGAAGGTCGTAGAGTCACCGACCGGAAGCGAGACTTCGATTCTCTCGTTTAGAAAATTAAACGAAGCGGAAGTAAAAGCAGCGGTTGCCAAGTTTACCAAGACGGTAAAACAGACTGATAAAGAGACGAAGTGAGATTGAAGTATGATTTCTCTTGATGATGCGGTTACTGCCCGGCTGGAGACTCATGGTCTCCGGTTTGAGGTTCTGGTTGATCCCGAGCTGGCGGATAAAATCCGGCATGGTGCGGAGGATATCGCAATCGAAGATGTGGTTGCTGCATTGCATATATATGAAAATGCATCGCACGGTGATAAGTCGCCGGATGAAGACCTGAATAAGGTTTTCAAGACAACCGGGTTTGAGGAGATCGCAAAACAGATTATCCTCAAAGGAGAAATCCACTTAACAACCGAACAGCGCCGGCATCTGACTGAAGAAAAACGGCGGAGGGTAATTACCTATATTGCCCGCAATGCTATTAATCCGCAGTCGGGTCTGCCCCATCCGGTAACGCGCATTGAACTTGCACTTGAGCAGGTGCGGGTCAATTTTGATCCGTTCCGTTCCGTGGACGATCTGGTAAAAGATACGGTAAAAGCTCTGCGCCCGATTCTTCCCATACGGTTTGAAGAACGCAGGATTGCAGCTAAATTTTCAATGGATTGTGCTGCGCGGGCCTTTGGTGCGATATCAGGTGCCGCGTTCGTCAAGATGGATAAGAATGAATGGCAAAATGACGGTTCGTGGATTTGTGTAGTAACAATTCCGGCCGGAATGCAGGATGAGTTTTTCAGTCTGGCAAACGCTGCATCAAAAGGCGATGCCCAGCTGAAAATTCTGGACTGAGAGGTGCTACACATAACTATTAAATGAGTGTAGCACTAACATTAATAGATATTTCTGGAGAAATAAAAGATGGCATCCAAGAATAAGCATGTTGCAAAGGGACGCGTTACCGGCAGTGCCGGACGTTTTGGTCCGAGATACGGTCGGTTCGGCCGCAAACTGGTAAATGAGAGCGAAAAGATTTCCAAAGCAAAACACCTGTGCCCGATGTGCGATACGATTGCAGTGAAACGTGTCGGTACTGGTATCTGGGAGTGCAAGAAATGCGGATATAAATACGCCGGTGGCGCATACACTCCGCAGACTCCGTCCCTGAAGGTTGTCCTTCGCGCTATTGAGACGAAAGGAGCATAAGTTCAATGGTCAGTTATAAGTGCGCCCGCTGTAAACAGATGGTGGAGATTGACAGTAATGTCCGTTGCCCCTACTGTGGTCACCGTATTCTTTTCAAGACGCGCGGGGCCGGCACGAAAGTACTGAAAGCCCGATGACAATAGTTACTTCATCGCGCAAACCATCACCGGATGTCCGCAAACTGGCAAAAGAGATAGCTTTTGCTTTGGACATTCCATATATTCAGCGAGGGAAAACCGGTCTCCGTGAATTCGGGGACGAAGACCCTGACATCATTTTTCTTTCCGGTTCAAAGCGGAATGGTCAGTTATTTGATCTGACGCGGGACGGCAGTATTATTTTTTCCATGATGATTACCGAGGTGGTGGTATCGCCCCGGGCCGGTATGTTCCATCATGGTTTTGTGACGCGCGAGCGTGAACTCTATGACCGCCTGTCGCCGTATCTTCCGATTACCTTTGACGAGGAAGCCGAAGGTCCGATATGCTTCTGCGGCACACAAAAAATGCAGTATCTGCTGAGGGTGATGGTATGACGCCGGAAATGCCCATATCCGCACGGTTTGTCTTTGAGACGCCGACGGCAGAGAAACTGTATGCGTCTCTTTCACCCGAAGAAGGATGTGATCCGGGTGAGAAGTCAAAAGTGCAGCTTACGCACGATGCGGATTCGGTAACGCTCTGCGTTGAGGCAGAGGATATCTCTGCCATGCGCGCATCACTGAATATGTGGCTGCGTCTGATAAATGTTTCAAATGAAGTTTTGGAGTTGTAAAATATAATGGCAGTAAACCAGCAGGCGGGTATCCCGCCACAGATTCAGCAGCAGCTTGGTATGTTTCAGCAGATTCAGCAGCAGCTGCAGCAGGTATCGTCACAGAAAATGCAGTATGAGATGACGCTTCGTGAAACGAAACGTGCAATCGAAGAGCTCGATGCGGTCAAAGAAGGTGCCGCGGTTTTCTCTTCTGTCGGTTCGGTTATGATTCAGAAAGACAAAGAGTCAGTTAAAACAGAACTTTCTGAGAAAGCTGATTCACTTGAACTGCGTATCGGGTCTCTTGAC
>CAZAWD010000063.1:0-6447 GCA_964488725.1 uncultured Methanomicrobiales archaeon
GGGCCACCGCAACATAAACTATTCCGGTGCCGGCTGTCTCTCGCCCATCCCCAATGACCCGACGTTCTCCATCATCGGTGCCGGCACTCCTATATTTCTGGGCGGTGCCAACGGCACCATTGTCGGAGAAGGAACCCAGCACTCACCCGGCGCAGGATTTGGTACCCTCATGACTACCGGAAACATGAAAAATATGTCAACCGATTACATCCGTGCAGCGACCATGACCGGATACGGCGTTACCATGTATGTCGGAGTCGGCGTACCAATTCCACTTCTAAATGAAGACATTGTCAGACACACCGCCGTCCGCGATGAAGATCTGGTAACCAGCATCGTCGATTACGGCACACCGTTCCGTGACCGCCCGTCCGTCCGCGATGTAACCTACGCTGAACTTAAAAGCGGCTCTGTGGAAATTGATGGCGAAGAAATTCGTGCCTCCCCGCTTTCCAGCTTCAAGAAAGCACGTGAAGTTGCCGGAGAACTGAAATCCCGCATTGAAAAGGGAACATTCACCATGGCACTGGCAACCCGGCCGATTGATTCAGTAAAACGCAACAAACCAATGGCGGAAAAAGGCAACACCTGTCACGTATCTGAGATGATGGTAACAAAGTTTGTAACTATTACCGGCGAAGAAAGTGTAAAAGAAGCTGCACGCCGTCTTCTTTCCGGTGAAACAAATCATCTGCCGGTAATTGATGCAGAAAATCGTCTGACCGGCATCGTCACCACCTATGATGTATCCAAAGCGTTTGCCAATGACGAACAGGACCTGACGGTTGCTGAGATTATGACACGCAACGTGATAACCATCGCAGCTGATGCCCCGGTTGATTTCGCAGCGCGTGCTCTTCAGCAGAATAACATTGGATCGCTCGTTGTTGTTGACAGCAGCCGGCACATCCTCGGTCTGCTGAACTCGTATGATCTGGGTGATCTGGTGGGCGGGAGGTGGCACCAATGAAACTCCTAATTGAGTTTGATCGTGTCGGCGTACAGGAACCAAACATCGCCCAGGCTATATTAGAAACCGGTATCGCGGCAAACGTCGAACGTGCCATGATAGACGGCGACGAAGGATGGGCGCTGTTAAGTGTCGAAGATGCCGACACCCAGCGGTTCATCCACGCCCTCACAAAACCGGGCGTTTCTATCCGGGTCCAGAAAAATGCCGTATCTCATAACATCACCGAGTGCGTCGACTGCGGACTCTGTATCAGCATCTGTCAGAAACAGGTGTTCTCCTTTGATACGGACTGGAAACTTTGTGTAAACCCTGACCGCTGTGTTCTCTGCGGGCGCTGTGCAGCGTACTGCCCGCAGCGCGCACTGAGCATCCAAAAGTAAGCAGTATGTTCCGCGAACATTTTTCGTTTCGTGAAACTATTGCAACCATCTTAGCAGACGACCCGGCGCATGCTGCCGCCGCACGAAAAGGCATGCTTGCCGCACGCACGGAGCTTGAAGAATATATTCAATCCGACCCTTTTTTTCAGCTGACCTATGAACCGCTCCCGGTATCATCAGATGCACCCCTGATTATCAGACGCATGGCCGATGCCGCCATAGATGCGGGTGTCGGACCGATGGCAGCGGTTGCCGGATCAATCGCGTGGGCCGGAGTCGAAGCCATGCAGGAAGCAGGTGCTGTTTTCGGACTAATCGACAACGGCGGAGACATTGCCCTCATCTCAAACCGTACAGTAAGAGTTGGCATTTATGCAGGCACCGCTCCGTCGTCTGGCAGGTTTGCATTTATAATCCCGCCGCAGGATAAAATCCTTGGTATCTGCACCTCATCAGCAACAGTCGGCCCGTCGGTCTCTCTTGGCATATCCGATGCAGTGGTCTGTTTTTCATCAAATCCTTCCACCGCTGATGCATGGGCAACCGGACTATGCAACCGGATAACCCCTGAAAACTTTCAATCTGAAATGCCGGATGGCTCGACCGTCTCCGGTGTCTATGCGGTTGCCGGCGACTGGACCGGACGATGGGGGCAGTTGCCGGAAATTGTCCCGGCGGCGGTAGATACCAGCCTGATTACCCGCGGATAAAACAACAGATGCAGGGAATCTAATTATTTATATGGTAACAATACAAATAACCCAATCATTATGTCTCAGACGCTTCTTGCTATAACCACCTCTCCCCGCAGAAATGGAAACTCGGAAACGGCGCTGGACACATTTCTCTCCTCACTTCCGGGAACCATTGCAATCGAGAAGATCAGTCTTAATGACATCACGGTTCACCCGTGTAAAGGCTGCGGATTCTGCGAAAGAACCGGCGAGTGCATACAAAAAGATGATTTTATTCCTCTATCCGAAAAGATAAAAACATGTGACATCCTGGTATTTGCCTCACCGGTATATTCATTGTCAGTATGCGCACAGGCAAAAGCCCTCATTGACCGGTGTCAGGTTTTCTGGGCGCAAAAATATGTCCTGCACACGTTTAAAAAACCAGTGGGAAAATGCGGAGTATTTATTGCAACTGCCGGCCAGAACCGCAGCGACATCTTTGACAACACCCTCCCTACCGCCCGGTTCCTCTTTGATGTTGCAGGAATCACCGCAAAAAACACCCGCACTCTGCTTTTTTCCGGCGTCGATAAAAAAACCGATTACAAAAATTCACCCGCTGCAATTGAAAAAACAAAAGAGGCCGCTGCAGCTCTTGCAGCAGAACTAACGGAGAAAAGAAAATGACCATATCAATCCTTGCACTAAACGGCAGCCCCCGCAAAAACGGCAACACCGAAACCGTACTTGATGCATTCCTGCGCGGGGCAGAAAGCGCGGGAGCAGTATATAAGAAAATCCGGCTGACCGACCTTGATTTCAAACGATGCCGCGGATGCAATGCCTGCCATAAAAAAGGCGTCTGCGTCATACACGACGACCTCACGCCAATCTTCGATGAAGTGCTGGCAGCTGACATCCTCGTCCTCGCTTCCCCCATTTATTCCATGACCGTCACCGCCGAGATGAAAGCATTCATCGACCGGGGCCAGTTTCTCTGGGCGCAGAAGTTTGTTACAAAAAACGTAGTATTTAGCGAAGAACATCTTGCAACCCACACCGGTGTTTTCATTTCAACCTCCGGCCAGCCTCTTTCACATATCTTTGATGCAGCATTTCCGGTTGTGCGTGCATTCTTTAATGATGCCGGATTTGCATATACCGAAAACGTTCTCTTTGCCGGCATGGATGCACACGGCGGAGTAAAAGAATGGCCGCAAAGCACGGATACCGCATTCGCCCGCGGAAAAGAAATTGTGTTACGGCATTCGTCCGGTCAGTGAACCATAGAGCTTCTCTGCCCGTTCCATAACCAGTCCCGGGATTTTTTCTTCCATCAGCGCTTCGGCCGTGCGGGTTTGCAGTCGCGCGGCTTCCGCACTCACAAACAGACTCCGGGACACTTCACGCCGCTGCCGCATAGGAGTAAATGACAAACCGGTCTCAACATCCCAGAAAACCAGCCCTTCGGCAGCGGCAGGATGCACCCGCCAGACCGGAGCCGCCAGCTGCCGTGAAACGGTCGTGCAGTCTGCCATATGCAGACCGACCGCAGTTAACATTCCTGCCATCCCGCGAACCATATTCCATAAAAAACTCTGTGCAGAAACAAAAAATACCGGACATCCATCCTCCCCCTTCATCACGCCGGCATTGCTTACGGTCCGCATAGGATCACGACCCGCCTCCATCTTTGAAAATCCGCTGAAATTATGGGTTCCGACAAACATCCCCGCCGCCTCGTTCATCGCCGGAATATCCAGAGGATACGGAAAATAATATCGGTAGGTACGCATACCCGCCGCATACCGCGGATAAAAATCATCCGGGACCCGGGTACTGCCATGACACCATATATCAGGCGGCAGATGAAAATTCATCGCATCAAAAAACCGTTCCGGACGGTCAGTATTAACAGAGATAAGCTGGCGGCGGGCAGAGACTCCTTTATCTGTACGGCCTGCTGTCCGAAACGCCGCATCCTTTGCCGACTCCCATGCGCCGCAGGAAATACCGGCCTGAATAAACTCGCCCTCCACCGTCCGGGTGCGCGGTTGAAACTGTGACCCTGAAAAATTTTGGCCGGTATACCCGACCAGCACCGCCAGCTTCATCGGATTCGTTTGACCCGCAGACGTGAAGCCTGCCGGCGGACCTTTCGCATTACATTGTTCCATGACTGATGTGTATAGGTACGAATCGGCGTTTTTTTGCAGGATGCACGGATATGCCCCGCTCTGATAGCCGCAAAGATAGCATCCGCACTTACCTCCTCAACCTCGATACAATTATTACCATACCCCACGAACCGGCAGTCATGCGCATCCGAACCTGCCGTAATCGGTTTATTATGACACCGTGCAACCCGCGCCGCCTTCTGATTAGCTGTTCCCACATAATACCGGCTGTTGTATGCTTCTATTGCATCCGCCTCTTTCAAAGCAGCCTTACTGTGAAGACCCACTGCATGACGCCAGCGGTGAAACGGGTGGGGAACAATCGTCAGGCACCCATCGGCTTTAGCTTCTGCTATAGTCGCGCACGCATCCTTTCCCGCCTCATACTCTTTGATTGTTCCAAGAACCAGAATATGACCCTGACGAGTTGAAACTTCGATTCCCGGAATAATAAGAATCCCGGGATTTTTTAGTGCCAGTGCTTCACGCGCACCTTTGGTGGTATCGTGATCGGTAATAGCAATAGCATTAAATCCGCGCGATTTCGCAACGGCAACTATCTTTTCCACCGGACAGTGCCCGTCAGCAGAAGCATCAGAATGTATGTGGAGGTCGCATCGAATAGTGTGCATGGATTTTCAGGTAATTACTATTTTGTTTCAAAGACTATTATAAGGTATTATGCATCTTCTCTTTCCCACCGGGCAGCAGAGCAAAGCCGCGCTCTCTGCAGCTCTTGCCGGCGTCTCAGCATTTACCTATACAATTGTTCCAACGGGTGAGATTGCCTCATTTCTCACGCCCGCAGCTCTTAAAATCCTTATCAGCACCCATCCGGCGGATGCAGTAGTGGTTTCCGGGATGTGTACTGCGGATTTTTCTTCCGTGGCACAAGAAACAGCAACCCCCGTCTTTCGCGGAACGCGCCATGCGGCTGACATGGCACTTACAGTCCCGCTGATTCTTGCAGGAACCCTTTCAACCACCATCCCCGCAGATATTCTCTTAGAAGATGAAAAAAAAGCAGAAGCACAAAAACGGCTGATAGAAATGGAAGACGCCGCGGTCTCCCCGGTTACTATCAGGAACATAAAGTTCGGCGGAGGAGCGCGGATAAAAGTTCTCTGCGAAATAATGGATGCCCCGCATGTTTGCGGACTGCGCGACATGGCCGTGCGCGTTCTGGCTCATGGTGCCGACGGCATTGATCTGGGATTCGGATTTGATGCAGAACCCGCAGACGTCATCCGCTGCCTGCACGAACTCGAAGACCTCCCCTGTCTGATATCAATAGACACCCTGTCTCCTGCCCTTATCCGTGCCGGCCTGTTTAGAGCAGACCTGGTTTTCTCAGTAACCGGAGATACGCTTACAGAACTTGCCGGCCCGCTTCAGACAGCGGGCACCGTATCAGTATGTATTCCTCAAAACGGTATGTCCCTTCAAGAGACCGTAAAAAAAGCAAAAGACGCAGGGCTTGTAGTGATGGCAGACCCGCTTCTTCAGCCGCCGCTATCCGGCATGACACAGTCGCTTGCCGGGTTCACTTTGGATTACGGCGCGCAGAAAATTATGGGGTGTGTAAATGTAGTTGAACTCATAGATGCTGACAGCCCGGGTGTTTGTGCAATTCTTGCAGCCGCGGCAGCCGAGTGCGGATGTGCGGCGGTCCTGATATCGGAACATTCGGATAAAACACAGGGAGCGGTAGCTGAAATGCGGCGGGCAACAGAACAGATGCAGCTCTGCTGCAACCGCCCGTATCCCAAGGACGCCGGCGTTGATGTGTTTGTAATCAAAGAAAAACGGCGGCGGCATGAACCGCTTCCGTGGTATACCTCGGTCACAGACGCCGCAGGCGTTGTGGAAAATCCGGTCTTTGACCCGCGGGGAAATTTCAGAATCGGTATAGAAGGCGACAAAATTATAGCGGTCCGCCGCGGCCATGCCATCCGGGGCAGAACAGCAGAAGAGGTAATCGCCGCAATTATTGCCGAAGGGGGTGTCTCACTTCTGGACCATGCAGCATATCTGGGACGGGAACTGTATAAAGCCGAACTGGCAATACGGTTCGGCCGGAGCTTTGAACAGGACGGGATATTTTGAAATTGTCAGATAAAAACTGCGGCAGTTGTGTATCATCCCTTTCATAAGTTAGATATTCTTACAGGAACTATAAGATAGATTACTTATGCCTGTGGATGCGGAGACCATTATGACTGACTCGTTCGGACGAAGGA
>CAZAWD010000064.1:0-6425 GCA_964488725.1 uncultured Methanomicrobiales archaeon
CAACGCAGTGCCGGCGTCACATGCGCCCGGGTATGCCTGCGAATTGCGGCGCAGCACATCCAGCCCGTCGACATACACCTCTTCTGCCTCGCAAAAACGGCCCAGGCCCGCATAAAGATCGCCAAGAAAAAACAGCAGCCGCGCAACATATTCATCAACCTCTGAGAATCCGTCACATGGTATCCGACGGAAAACAGAAAGAGAACGAAGATAACAGTCAATTGCAGCATCATCTTTTTTCAGATTCCGCAGCCGGCCCCCGGAATAATACAGACATACGGCGAGGTTGAACTGATATAAAATATGGCCCGAGGATACAAGAGCCGAATAAATGCGAATCTCGGAGGTAAACATATACTCTGCTTCATCGAGCATGCCATGGTTCAAACACCAGCAGCCCGCGGCATGAATATCCTCAGCAAACGCCGCGTCCGGCACCGCAACACTCTCACAAACACGTTTCCGGACCGTGTCATAATACCGGGGGATCAGACAGACAGCCCGGCATAGATACGGATACACCGGCGTGGCAGAGGAGGAGACCAAAACGTCAAGTTCCCCGTATCGCCCGGCGGAAATATAATACATCGATAAATCGTAGCGAAGCCGATCCCCAAACCGTCCAACTTTTTCCTCGCCGGTTTCCAACGGCATGCCCATTGTCTTGTTGCGGCCGATTCGCAAAACAGCATACGTAACAAGAATGTCAGCACCTTTTTTCAAAGATATCCCATATCCGCCCGCAGAAGCCTCGGGGCCGGGCAGCCATTCGGCAAGAGTGGCATGAGATAAAAACACCTCGTTATTTTTGCCTGCGATACTGACAAAGGAATCAAGCGAACGTAACAGCGCGTCAACATAGCTTTCATCCCATCCCAACAGGGTGGCAAAAATATCATGTATCACAACCCGCGGCATCGGCCCGGAGACAATAAGCAAAGACAGAATGAGAGCAACAGATTCAAAGGATGCGGGGTCGGGAAACCGCCGCTGAAAAACCGTGCCGTAAAAATGAGTCAGAGCCGGCGGGCATAATATAGACTGACGGAAATTCGGATACATTTCAAGAAACTCTGAACAAAAGAGGTGAGCATACATGAAACATCCTCCGCTGCGGGTCACTAAAGAGGTGAGGATATGATCTTGTTTGTCGTGAGAATAATACGGTAGCAACGGATGCAGGACAGAAGCAAAATACGTTCTGATATCTGTAAGATTGTCGGCGCTGTCCAGAGATACAAAATGAATTTTAAATTCGTTGAAACAGTCAGATACAACCGAATGGTCCCGGCAGGTTATCAGAAAGCAAAGATAGGGCGGCGCTTTATCGATGAGATGCCGAATTGCACCGGCAAGAACGGTATTGCCCGACGGACCGGTTTCATCAAAACCGTCTACTACAATGAATACACGTTCGCGATTTGAATTGTTTAGACGAAGAAGAGGACGTATGAGAATATCTTCAGACAATTCAGAGGCCGGTAATAATCGGCTGACACCCCCGGGCCTTCTTAGAACCATCAAAAGTAAGTGGCGGTAATCCGGCATACGTGCGGCAAGAGTAAACGAAAGAAGGCGAATTATATCCGATGCATGGTGATAGCGGTCGGTGTCATGGGAACAATAGATACCGGCAGCGGCCTGCGGATGGTGAAAACGAATATGCGCGGCCAACCGGCTTTTTCCCATACCGGCCTCGCCGCAGACGGCACATACACGATACGACGGCAAATCACGCCGCCACCGTTCAATTTCATTCAGTATCCCCGCGCGCCCGACGAAGGGTGATTGAAGAAGGGAGGATTCACGAGGGGAGGTCAGGTCATCGTCGAACAAACCAAGACGCTCTTTGATTTCAGAGAGGTCGCCTGATAAAAACATCGTCCCGTTGCGTTCAATAGCAGATATAAGTTCTTCACTTTGTTTCGCATACCAGATTTTCCAGCCGGACCCGCCTTTACGATAATATTTTTCCCAGTCATGCATGTCAAGCCACTGAATAAAAGTCAGCGGGGCGGGAACAGCAATGCTTTCTTCGTCGTCAATTAAAACGGTCCGGACAGCTCCGGGATTTTCAGCAAAAGCAATTTCCAGTTCTGTGCGATATCCGCCAAAATAAGATGCTGATGAGCAGGATAAGAAAGCAAGAATGAGCTGACAGTGACGAAGGGTGCCGGCAATCTCCCGGTGCCATGATGATGAGGAGCCGAAAGGGGGAGCGGAGAGTAAAACGGTATGTCCGCGCTTTTCCAGATCGGATTGAAGCAGCGCAAGGAACGGATACTGTTTATGATAATCATAACTAAAATAAATCCTAAGGGGACGGGCGGCAAAACGGGGACCTTGTTGTGACATGAATGTATATACAAAATAAGAATTACCGGGTGGCAGTCCGGTTTTTGATGTGGCAGATAATGACGTTTCGTGCTTCACAATAGCTTCCGGGAATGGGCTGACCGGCGTCTCCCTGAAGACGGGGATGACAGCATTCGTCTGAACATACCGATGAGCGGTTCCACGCGGAAGGGGCGTCGGCAAGAAGGGCGTCGAATGGTTTGTCAAGGATATTGCCAATGAAACGGAAAGGAATGGAGGGCAGACAGGTGCATGAGTAGAGATCGCCATTTGAAGATATGGAGATGGTGCGCTGGCGGCGACCGGTGTCGGTGCAAACCGGATTTTTCCAGCCGGGGCGGCACAGAATGTCAGAAAAGAGTCTGACATCATAGACCGGTCCGGGTTCTGCAACCCATAAATCAAATAGGCGCACCATAAACGATGCATATTGCTCAGGGGAGATGGATAGCGACGGAGACGGGTCACATGAGAAGAAGGGGCTGAACTCGACGTCGCCGGGTTTCTGGGCGCAGAAGAAATCATGAATCTCTTTTTCATGCCCGAGGGATTCGGAGGTGATTACGGAAATTGCGCTCCACGTAAACTTGTGGGCCTGAAGAAGGGAGATGCCGTGCATTGTTTCGTGAAATGATCGCGTTCCGTTTTTATGAATCCGGTGGGCATCGTGAATGGGTTCCGGGCCGTCGATGCGCACACAAATATGGATGTGATGGTCCTGGAAGATTCTGATATAATCCTCGTTGATAAGCGTCCCGTTGGTCTTGACATAGTTGTCAATGAGTAAACCCTGTTTCTCATATTTGTCCTGAATGGAAAGGATTTCGTTGAACCGGGCCGTGCCGATGAGGAGCGGTTCACCGCCGTGCCAGATAAAAGAGAGCGACAGGGTAACAGGGTGACCGAAATGGGAACGGAGATTTTGTTTGTATGTCAGAAGAGAGGAGAGAATGCGATCAATAATGAGAAAATCCATATGCTGTAGAGAGCAGGGCTGAAAAGAGTTTGCCCGGTAACAATAGCTACAGTGAAGGTTGCATAAATCAGTTATGTTAAATACAGCACTACATATATCACAATCACAGGAGTCAGAATGCGGAGGTATACCGGTCACGGTAGTAACGTTCTTTGAGACTAGGATATATATTTATTGAGCGCTTGTGTGAATTATAAAGGGAGAGAGGGTGACTGGACCGTAACAACCCGGGCGAGCGCAATAAGTCCGGCCATAATCAAGTACATAGGGCCAGCAGAAAATACAACAGGACTGCAATCAGCCCGCCGCAAAGAGTCGCGAGAAGGTTTGTACCTGCATTTCCAAAAAAACCACGGTTTTCAAAAATCGCACCGAAAAGGCTGTCGAGGTTCGTGCCGATAACGCCCGCGATAACGGCGATAATACATACATACCAGGGGGCTACTCCCAGAGCAAAACCGGCAAGGCCGATAGAGACCGCGCCGAATAGGCATGCAAGTTCACCGGTCAGTGTCACTCCGCCGTTCGTTCCGGGGGGACATGGCTGCATGGTAGTAATCATCCGCGGTGTGCCGCCGGTAACACCAATCTCACTTGCAAGGGTATCTGCCGTTGCGGTTGCAATTGAGCCAAGAAACAAAGCAGCATATACCATCTCGCCGGTAACACCATACAAAATACATGCAGCAATTCCTACGCCGGCATTTGCAAATGCATTTTTATACCCGCGTTTTCCCTCTTTTCCCTGCGCAACCCCCAGAAATTCCTTCTCAGAATATTTAAACTTTGTAAAGACCGAACCCAGAATAAAAAAAGCCATGACAATGATGAACCAGCCGATGCCCTGGGAAAACGTGATGAGAATGACGCCAAAAAGAACCGCCGAAAAAACACCGCTGAGGTCAATGGTCCGGGCCCGGTATGCAAAATATCCGAACGCCGCACAAATTACCATGGCAAGCGCGAGAGTTTTTAAATCCACTAAAAACTCAAGATCTTCAAAGAGGACGATCGTCATTGAAACGCCCACCAGACTCAGCATGGACCCGTCTTCTCTATCGGTCAGGATACTGCGCAGCATCAGCAGAACAATTACGGCAATACATCCGACCAGCGGGTCGGCCTCGCGCGTATAGAGCATGGTAACGCTAAGAGCTACAATAGACGTCAGACCAAACACGAGCATGTCTTTTCCTCCGCGATGAAGAAGAGAACGAAGACCTTCACCCCAGAGAATCATTACAAGCGGGCCGACAAATGCCGAGACAGGAATAAAACTGATGCCGTAAAGAAGGGCAAGTACAGCAGTTCCAATAGCAAAATAACGGATGTTGCCGATAAAATACATGACGCAGGCAAAGACAATGCCAAGTGTTCCCAGAACCACAGGGGTAACAAAAGGAGATGCAATGAGAAGTCCCGTCGCACACAGAATAAATATCAGCTGCTGTATTTTAGTATCCATTGGGTTATATATTATATTTGTTAGTCTAAAGAGATAAATAAACTGGACTATGGTGAGTCGGTGTCATGATAATACGGTTTTATGTCGAGGACGGGGGTGGTATCTAAAGCTTCCAGTCCGCGAACGGTAAGCGTAGTCCCGCTGATATTTTCAAGTTTTACCAGTGTCAGTGAGATAGGGTTGGGACGGACCGGGGCGCGGGTGGAAAAAACGCCGCGAAGATGACCGTCGGCATCATGGCCGTGGGGGTGGACTTTAAGAATATCACGGTCTGAACGGTCAAACCAGCAGAGAATAAAAATATCATCGCCGGCTTTCAGACCGTCGAGGCCGTCGGCATACGGTGAGAATATACTGATGGTGCTGGTTTCATTACTGAATCTCCCTTGTTTTGGCGCATCTTTCTTTTCCCTAAACGGGGAGTGAACGATGCCGATGGGGTTGCAGATAATACGGGGGAGGGACGGGGATTGCGGTTTATCTTTTTGTTGAGAGGCGGCAAGCAGGTCCAGTGCCTGATTGCACATCCAGTCACATGAACTGATATATGAATTGTCACGAGAAACATGGTGGTAAACAACATCAGCAAATGCCAGCTCTTTTTGACGAACGGTGGCATACATTGGTTTGAGTTTGGGGGAGTTTATCGCATAGGTGCCGTTGAGCTGGCGAATCATCAGCTGACTGTCAGAATAAATATTTAAAACGGTTTCTTTTGGCGTGCAGTATTTTACTGCGGAGGTAAGGGCGGTGATGAGAGCAGAATATTCGGCATAATTACAGGTGTTGCGGCCAAGCCCGGATGAATCAGCTTCCAAAACATTGGTTCCGTCAAGAATAAGCCATGCACATGCAGCAGGCCCGGGGTTTCCACGGGATGCGCCATCGGTATATATTGTCAGCGTTTTTTGAGTCATTGAAGTCTGCCTTAATCTATAGTATATTATGGGTCGGGGGTAAAAGTAATGGTATGGATTCGATAACGATTCACCTTGGAACCCACGGGCTGACCCCGTCGAGTACTTTGAGAGGCGGAAATATTTCGCCCAACATTACATTAACCGGCGTCCCAAAGGATATGCAGTATGTGGCACTGATTGTGCAAAATAAATCCGGAACAGAAAAAAACAAATGTATCTGGACACTCTGGAATGTGCCATCAGTTGGCTCAATTCCGCCCGGATATGAAGAAGGGCCCGCACCGCAGTTTCCGTTCCCCGCAATACAGGGGAAAAACGATTTCGGCGAGCATAAATGGCATGGACCTTCACCGGGTCTGGGAGTGCGCGACAAACTGTTGTTTCAGGTATTCGGCCGCAATGAACCACTGGTTCTTTCACCCGATACGGAGATGGACGGACTCATTGCAGCTCTGCGCGACGGAAAAACCGTGGCATACGCAAGCCTGGAAGAATTTTATCAGGGGTAACAAAAAGAGAAGGATGCTTATTGGAGCATCTTGAGGTTGAGAAGATCAGAATATATTTTTTCAACGGCCCGCCCGGCGTCTTCAGTAACTTTTCCACCGGTGATAATAAGTTTCCCGGAACCGAACAGAAGAACAACCACTTTAGGGTCGTCCAGACGGTAAACCAGACCGGGAAACTGTTCGGGTTCATACTCTATTTT
>CAZAWD010000065.1:0-6397 GCA_964488725.1 uncultured Methanomicrobiales archaeon
CCGGCCGCCCCGGCGCGGTTGTCCGCCGATCTTGCCGCCGCACCCGTCTCCCCCAGAGCTCCAAGCGTTTGGGCGCCATGGGCCCGGACACTTTTGTCCGGAGAAGACATCTGCATAATACTCTCATTAACAGACATGATTTAATTGTACTGCGTTATATCTATTTCATACTTTTCATTTTTATCATACGCTCATTACCTGCCAATCCAAATATGTATTACGTTTACCCCGGCAATTTCACACTGGTTTATATGGGATGAATATCTAATATACTTCTATGAGTAGCAAAGGACTTCTGCTCGTTGGCCACGGCAGCAGGCTTGAATATAATAAACAGCTCATCACTACCACCGCTGACCTGATGAGAGAGGAAAAACCGGACTATATTATAAAATCCTGTTTTCTGGAATACAGCAGTCCGAACGTCAGCGACGGTCTTTTGGCGATGCGGGCCGAAGATATTTCGGTTCTTGTTGTTGTTCCTCTGTTTCTTGCCAAAGGGATTCATATTCTGCGTGATATTCCAAAACTGCTCGCTCTTGAACCCGGTAAAAAGCAGGGAGGGTTTACGCTTGCCGACGGCCGCACGGTCCCGCTCGTCTATGCCGAGCCGATAGGTATTGATCCGCTTCTTGCCGAACTGATGCTGAAAAATGCTGATGCCGCGCTTGATACACTGGAGATGCCGTCTGCATGAGAATTCTTGTTCTGGACACCATCCATGGCGGTGCTGTTCTTGCCGAAGCACTGCTGCGTCACGGCGATGATGTTGATGCAATAGATGTGTATCGCGGGGGGACGCTGACGCCCGAAGAAGCCGCGACGCGTGAGTATGATCTTATTACCGCTCCGGTTCATCTGGATCCTGATTATCCGCTCCTGCATACCGGCACGCCGGTTATCAGTCATCATGAAATGACGCGCCGGCTGATTGGGACCTGTTCGATTCCGCTTATTGAAATAACCGGTGCCCGGGGAAAAACAACGACCGCTTTTGCTCTTGCTTCTCTTATGCCGGGGCCGGGGATTTTGCATACCAGCCGGGGGACGTTTCGGTTTCCGGAGAAAAAACTTCTGTTTAAGAAAAGTATTACGCCGGCGTCTCTGCTTTTTGCGTTGCGGGCCGCAGAGACCGAACATGCCGGGTGGATAATCGCGGAGGAGTCCGCCGGGGTGAGCGGGGCGGGTGTGCTTGGGATTCTTACCTCAGAACGCGATTATCCAATAGGCGCGGGGAAAAAAAGTGCGCTTGAAGCGAAACGGGAATCTCTTGCGGGGTGCTCTGAGGTGCTGGACCCTGAGCGGGTTGAGGCGCTTACTGCCGTTGAGGATATGATGATTACTTCTTCTGCCGGGAGTTTTGAAAATCCGCTGGTTGCATTGTCGGGGTATCGCCAGGCTCTTCGGACGGCCGCGGCCGCGGCTGTGCTGCTCGGCTGTGATGCGTCGCCGCTTTCTTCATTTTCCGCTATTGAAGGGCGGATGTGTCTTGCGGATGTTGACGGTGTGCCGGTTTTAGATAATTCAAACAGCGGGACTACGGCTGAAAATACCCGTGAGGCGGCTGCGTATCTGCGCCGTGTTTCCGGCAGGCCGCTTGTTCTGGTAATCGGCGAGGAGCGTCATGCTGTTTGTGAGGGGTTTTCTGATGCGGGGCAGGACGCGGTAATTGCAGATATAGCGCCTGATGCTGTTATCCGTCTTACGCGTGAAAATGCGCTGAGCTTTGATTCTGCACGGGCCGCTGCTATAAGACAGGCGCAAAAAACAGGGGCCGCTGTTTTGCTTGCGGTAAAAACATGGAGGTAAAAAAAATGAGATATGTGCAACCCCGTCCGAGTTCTATTGTTGCAGCGCTGTATACGCTGCGTGATTTGAATGTTGATCTTGCTATTCTGCACGGGCCGTCGGGCTGTTCGTTTAAGCATGCACGGCTTCTGGAAGAGGATGGTATCCGGGTGCTGACTACGTCGCTTGGGGATGAAGAGTTTATTTTCGGGGGGCAGAAGGTTCTTGAAGATGTGCTCCGCTATGCGGAAACGACGTTTCATCCGATGCGTATAGCGGTTGTCGGGACGTGTGTGTCGATGATTATCGGCGAGGATCTGGAGGCGGGAATTGAGGCGTCGGGAATTACTACGCCGGCTATTGGTGTTTCTATTCATGCGGGGTTTCGTGAAAATATCGACGGGGTGATTGCTGCACTGGAGCCTGCTATGCGTGCCGGCTGGATTTCTGCTGAGGAGTTTGAACGGCAGAGACGGGTTCTTGCGGCCGCGAATTCAACGGAACGTTTGCGGGGGGCTGCTTCACAGACGTATATTGCGCCGTCCCGGGGGGATTTGAAGCATGTTGCAGCAGCGGAGCTGATGCAGCTGATTCGGGCGGGGAAGAAGGGGATGGCGATTATGAATGCCAAAAAGGAGACGGCGTATATGTTTGCGGATCATTTGTGCGCTGTGCATGAGGCGGCACCGGAGGCTGATATTACGTATGTCTGTAATCTGGAACCGCGGGGGCTGCCTAAGGTCAGGGGTGATGCGGCGGCGATTCTGGCAGAGCTTGAGGTCCGCGGGATACATCCGCGAATTATCGGGGCGCTGGATGAGTACGGGGAGAACGGCGGGCGTGTTGCGGAGTGTATTGCGGAGGTGAATCCTGATTTTATCGTGCTTACGGGTGTTCCTCATGCGGTTTTGCCGGAGGCGGTTGCCGGGAGGGTTATGTTTTCCATTACGAACGGGCCGCGGCAGGTGGCTCCGCTGAAGGAGCAGGGGCATACGCATGTGTTGGTTGAACTTGATCTGCATCCGAAGACGCTGGGGGTTCATTCGATTGTTGAAAGTGAGTTCGGTGCAGTTTTGCGGAGTATGATGTGAAGGCGTTTCTGGTTTCCGGTGATAGGTCGGGTGCGGGAAAGACGAGTATTACGCTTGCTCTGGCGGCGATTCTGGCGCGGGAGGAGACGGTGCAGACCTATAAGGTTGCGATGGATTATATTGATACGTCGTATCTGGCGGGGGTGACCGGACGGCCTGCGTATAATCTGGATTCGGTTGTTCAGACTGATGAGGAGATGGCGGGGTTGTTTGCGTTTGGTGCGGAGGGTGCCGGTTACGGGGTGGTTGAGGGGGTTCGCGGTTTGTTTGAGGGAAGGGATGCGTTTTCGGATGCGGGAAGTACGGCGGCGGTTGCCAGGCGGTTCGGGCTGCCGGTGATTCTGGTTTTGAATGCGCGGAGTATTACCCGGTCGGCGGCGGCGGTGGTGATGGGGTTTCAGCATTTTGATCCTGAGGTGCATATTGCCGGGGTGATTCTGAATAATACGGGGCCCGGCCGGCATGTGGAGAAGGCGAAGGCTGCGATTGAGTATTATTGTGGTGTTCCGGTTCTGGGGGCGGTTCCCCGCAGTGATGATATGAGTCTTTCTATGCGGCATCTGGGGTTGGTGCCGTTTCGTGAGGGGCTTTCTGATGCTGAGTTTTCCCGTCGCCTTGAACGGCTTATTGCTCATGTTGAAGCGCATGTGGATATGGATGCGGTGCGGTCGGCGGCAAAGGAGGTTTTCCCTGAGCAGAATGCTGTTTCGCGGATGCTGAGCTCTCCGGTGCCGGCGGTAAAGACGGTTGCGGTGGCGGTTGATGAGGCGTTTAATTTTTATTACGGGGAGCTTGATGCGGTTCTTGGGTCGATTGGGTGCAGGGTGATACCGTTTAGTCCGATTCATGATGTGCTGCCGGAGGCTGACGGGTATATTTTCGGCGGGGGGTATCCGGAGCTGTTTGCCCGTGAGCTTGCGGAGAATTCCGGGATGCGGGATGCGGTCCGGCGAAAGGCGGAGGAGGGGGTGCCGATGTATGCGGAGTGCGGGGGGCTGATGTATCTGTGCCGGTCGATTTCGCTGAAGAAGGGGTGGCGGGATGTTGACCGGGACGGGGTGTATCCGATGTGCGGGGTGTTTGCCGGTGATGCGGTGATGCCGGCGGTAAAGACGCTGGGGTATGTTGAGGGGACGGCGGTGGTGGGTGGTGTTCATATGCCGGTTCGCGGGCATGAGTTCCATTATAGTGGTGTTGCGATGGATGAGGGGGCGGTGTATGCGTACCGGCTGAGCCGCGGGGCAGGTGTTGAGAAGGGGCAGGACGGGGTGGTGTATAAGCGGGCGCTGGGGGCGTATACGCATCAGATGCCGGTTGCGGCGCGTGAGTTTTTTAAAGAGGTTTTCAGGTAGTGCGGGGCTGTATGGATATTGAGAGGCGGGTGTGTTCTGTTCTCTTGAATGCCGGAGAATTGTAATGGGTCTTTCCCCGCCGTCGGGTATACATAGGAATACTCTATATTTCCTGAGATCAAATTATCATACAGGAGTTGTCCGGTTCGCATGAGTAGTGATGAGGGAGTTTCCAGTGTTATAGGTACGGTTCTGCTGCTGGCGCTTGTTGTTGTGGCGGCAGGTATTGTTTCGCTGGCGGTAGTTGCCAGTGTAACTGAGGAGGCGGTGTCAGGGCCGATTGTGACGTTTGAGGAGTCGTATAATCCGCAGCTGCTGTATCATGCGGGCGGCGATGTGCTGGAGAAGTCGACCCTGAGAATTTCATGGGGCGACAGGGATATTACGTCTCTTACGATGTCGGATAGTATGCCGGGTGATGAGGTGAACTGGACGGTGTGGAAGACGGGCGAGTATCTTGATGTGTCGGGTGCGGTATGGGAGGGGGCGCCCGGCGGAGACCGCACGTGCACGGTCTCTGAGATTGTGATTGTGTACCGGGCAGGAAGCGGGAAGGAGTTTCTGCTGTATGCCGGTGCGAACAAGTCGTCAGGAGTGCTGCCGCCGTCTCCGGTGAAGAAGTATACGGTTACTGTAGAGACTCCGGTGAACGGCAGAGTTACCGGCCTGCCAGCGACCGCTGCCGCCGGAGAATCTGTTTCCGGGACGGCAACGCCTGACTCCGGATACACACTGTCGAAGGTTACGGTAACCTACACCGCTACCGGCGTTGAATATATCTCTGTGACGTCGCCATCGTTCACGTTTACGATGCCCGCAGCGGATGTAACCGTTAACGCAACGTTTACCCCGACGGGAACGCCGCCGGGGCCGATTGATGTTCCAATTCCGGGCGAAGGTATCATTATCCATATTTTGCCCTATGTGAATGCGTCGATTACGCCGTATGGAGTCAACCCCGCATATCTCTATAAAACGTCCGGCGACTGGCGCTATTCCGGAACGAACGGGCATGGGATTATCGTAAATATAACCGGTGAGGCCGAGAAACTGAAGACGATTAAGAATATGTCATGCGTTATCGTCTCCGAAGACGGCAGACTCATTGATCTCTATCGCTGGGGATCAAAGATGGTCAATGGAAAGAGGGAGACACAATGGAATTATACAAGTGTCAATCCGGCTGCTTCTGATAAATCGTATGGGTTCTGGCTTGCCAGAGGTGACAAGATCATCGATAATGTATATGCGGATGATGCCGAGCACCGGAATGTTACCGTGAATATCACGCTCGGATTTTTCAACGGCTCAATTCTAAAGGATTATAAGGCAGATATTCTCTTCACCATCCCGAAACGGGTTGAAGGGTTGCAGCCGGAGCCGCTGGATGTTGCGATTTATAATGCGACGTATGCGGTTTCTGATGTGAATACGGGCAGCAAACGGGGTGTTGTGGTAAATATTACCGGCGGCGGTGATACGGCTAACCAGAGTCGGGTGAGCGGCTATGTGATACAGGATGTGTCGGGGAAGCTGAATAATGTCACGCTGGTCTATGACAGCACCAAAAATGCAGGGAGTCCCGACCTCTCGAACTTCAAGAGCACAACGAATACGGCGCCACTTACCACGCCGTATTATTATTACATTCCGGATACGGTTTCACCGGACGCGATAGATGATGTGACGTTTCTGATTACCACGTATTATCATATGGGAAAGGATGATGGAAACTCTGAATCGTGGACAACCGATGAGCGTCTGGTTACGATGGATCTTGCCGAAATTCCTGATCAACAGCCCCCCTTTATCAGAGTGACGGTGTCGGGATATCAGAAAGGTCAGATTTCAGGGATACCTGCTGATAAAGGACACGGGTTAAACATAACGGTAACGGGCGGGTTCAATATTACGAATTATCAGAATATTAATGCGAATATGACCACTGAAGGCGGGACGCTTTACTCCGGATGGGAGGAGAATAAGAAGAAAAACCGTCTCGGTGCGGATGATGTTCTAAGCGACGATAAGGTGCTGCTGGGAAGTAAATTCTATTTCTATATCGGACCCACTGATAATGGCATACCGGCTGGAAAAATTATGAAAAACACCACGGTGGTGGTAACTGCCGAGAACAAGAGTAACAGCAACCTGCGTGAAGAAATC
>CAZAWD010000066.1:0-6343 GCA_964488725.1 uncultured Methanomicrobiales archaeon
GCATCCTACACCGGACATGATATCTGTCATGCCGGATATGATTTTGTACTGGCACCGCTGGAGGGCGAACCATCAGCACGAAAAATCATCCTCCCATTCAGGCCTGACATTGTTGAACGCGAACATATTCAAAAAGGTGATATCGTTTCCGGCCGGCCTACTGGTGCCGGCTGCCCTGTCCAGCACGTCATATCTGTTCTCAGTGCCGACCCGGCAACAGGCCTCATCACCGGCCACGTGGTCGGCCCCGCGTTCGCCCGCGGAAATCCTGATGTAATCGATCTGTCAATGTATCATATGATAGGATTTGAAGGAGTGGCAGCGTGTATCAACAACCCTCCGCGTTTTGGTATCCGCCATTCGTTTCTCCCGGGATTTTGTATGATGCAGCGGACGCATACCGGAATTGTCAATCTCATCATGGAAAAATCATATGGAATTCATGTCCGCATTGAAGGAGTAATTATTTTATGACGGGAAAAAATATTCAACAGAAAATAAAAAGCGGAACTGCCCGGGTATACACGGCGTCCGAACTCAAAGAATGTATTCGCGCGAATCAGCCGCCGGCGCTTGAAGATGTGGACGTAGTAACCTGTGCAACGTTTGGCGTTATGTCAGGAACCGCTGCGGTTCTTTCGTTTCCGGTAGCGGCCGGCGGGACCTTTACCCATGCCCGTGCGCTTACCCTGAACGATGTTCCTGCACAAATAGGCCCATGCCCCAACGAACGAAACGGACATGTTGACTGCATTCTATTTGGAACCGCCGTCTCAATAAAAAATCCGCGTTACGGCGGCGGGCACCTGTTCCAGGACCTCGCCGCCAAAAAAACGGTTCATGCAAAAATTACTACCGACACCGGCGTTATTGAAAAAGAACTGAGCGTTGCAGACATGTCATGTGCCCGCCTCATTGTTACCCGGGGCGCATTTAAAAATTACATGGCGTTTACCAACCCCAAACCCGAAGCGATCGAAACGATATTTTCCATTCTCCCCCTGAACGGAGATATGAGCGGAGCAACATTTTCAGGGTGCGGGGAGATAAATCCGCTGGAAAATGATCCGTCCATGAGATTTCATACTCCCGGAAAACATATTCTTCTAAACGGGGCTGACGGCATTCTCCTCGGAACCGGCACCCGAAGTAGTCCGGAAAAACCAAACCTCTCAGCCGCCGCAGATATTGCCGGTATGGACCCGCAGCTCATGGGAGGATTTTCCTATCCCGGACACGCTGAATGTCTGACCTCCATTGCAACAGCCATTCCGATTCCGGATAAAGAAGCGCTTGATGCGGCATCTATTCTGGATGAAGAAATACTGCTTCCTATTGCGGATATTACAACCAGAAACGCTTTTATCACAACAACCTATGCGGATGCATGGTCAGGCGACCTTAGGGTCATCACCCGCCCGGAACGCTGCACTGACACCTGTTCAGTCTGTGCCCGCGACCTCTGTGCGCGAAATGCAATTTCGCCGGACAAGATAATTTCTGGAGAATGTATGGGATGTCTGAACTGTGTAGCTGTGTGCCCCAATCATGTTTTTTGTGCGAAGACGGGGGTGCTGCACACGGCTGAAAAAAATATACCGGTTATATTACGACAGTCAGACCGGGTGCGGGCCGAAACAGCATGTCAGATACTGAAAGAAAAAATCATCAACGGACACGTGGAGCTGATCTGATGGGAAACTATAAACTCCGGTGTCTTGCGGGGGGTGAGATTCTACCTGAAAACTATACCCTTGCGTGTAAGACCCACCCCGGATTTATCCGGGCTGAGTATGCCGCACGACAGATTCGCGACAGAACAAATGAACCGGGTATGTTTCGCTATCTCGACTGGCTGCCGGTTCATTCATCTCTGCCGACAAAAACAGAGCCGGTTACGTTTCAAAGTGACGGCATTTCACGGGAACTGGGTCTTTCTAATCTTTACATTACATTTACCGGCTGGTATCCCGAGCGCGGATGTTTTGCAAAAACCGGATCTTTTAAAGAGCTTGAGGCACTGCCGACCTATCTTCGTCTTCGGGAAAACGGAGGAGGGACACTGGTTGTCGCTTCAGCCGGAAATACCGGGCGGGCATTTGCACAGATGGCCGCTGATTTTGGTATGCCGGTCGTAATCGTTGTACCCGCAGAAGCCGTTGATAAAATATGGGTCGCCGCAGAAAGCGTGCCGGAAACGGTCACGCTTGTTGCTGTTGAAGGCGACTACAGTGATGCGATTGCCGCAGCAGATGAGCTTTGTAAAAAACCACACTTCTTCCCGGAAGGCGGCGGTAAAAATATCGCACGGCGTGACGGAATGGGGACGGTGATGCTCTCTGCCGCACTGTATCTGAAAAGATTACCCGATCATTATTTTCAGGCAGTCGGGTCCGGTACCGGCGGAATCGCCGCGTGGGAAGCAGCAGCACGGCTCATTGAAGACGGACGATTCGGAACGAAACTGCCGCGTCTGCATCTGGCGCAGAACAGCCCGTTTGTTCCAATGGTTCATGCGTGGAACAGACACAGCAGAACTCTTGACCCCGGCGATTATCCCGCCGACCCGAAAACAGCTATAAGAGATGTTGATGCTGCGGTTCTTACCAATCGGTTCCCGCCATACAGCATTACGGGCGGCGTATACGATGCACTGACCGCCTGTAATGGCAGTATGTATGCGGTTTCAAATGCTGAAGCAAAAGCAGCCGCAAAACTTTTCGCTGAATCTGAAAATGGAATCGATCTCGACCCGGCAGCAGCGGTTGCTCTTGCCGCTCTTGAAAAAGCAGTGCAAACCGAAACGGTATCAGAAAAAGATATCATTGTTCTCAACTGCACCGGCGGAGGATATAAGCGTATCAGACAGGACTGCCCGGTTACGTACATTCCAAAACGGCTGCATCTGAAAGCAGGCGGGGTGATTTAGATATGAATGAAGAAACTGTTCTTGAAATTCTGAAAAAAAATAATATTGATTATGCTGCATCTCTTCCGTGCGATAAAAACAAACGACTAACAGCGCTTTTCCCAAACGTATGTCCGGTTATTACTCTTGCACGGGAAGAGGACGGCGTCGGAATATGTGCCGGGTTGGCACTGACCGGAAAAAAAGCGGTCATGTCCATTCAAAGTTCCGGACTTGGCAATATGCTTAACGCTCTTCTTTCGCTCACCTGCCTGTATCATCTGCCGCTTCCGATTCTGGCAAGCTGGCGCGGGGTGCAGAACGAAGCAATATGCGCACAGGTTCCGTTTAACAAACCTTTGCCCGCACTGCTGGACGTGTATAATATACCGTATCGGATTTTTTACCGTGCAGAGGACCTGCCCGCGCTTGATGAACTCATACAAAGTGCATTTACCAATCAGACACCGGTCGTTGCACTCATACTTCCTTCATGCTGGGAATCGAATGAAGCACCCCCTGCCATGTATCCACCCCGTATTCAACCAGAGCAGATCATTCGTATTCCTGCGGCAGGAGAACCGACATTGACCCGGGCACAGGCAATTGGTGCCGTGTATGCCGCAGCTCCTTGCAACGCACTGATTATTTCCAACATTGGTGTTCCGTCAAAAGAACTCTTTGCCGCCGGTGACCGGCCGGGAAATTTCTATATGCTTGGAAGTTACACGCAGGCATCTGCAATCGGACTTGGATGCGCTCTCGGCTGCCCAAAAAAAGACGTATACGTCATTGACGGAGACGGTAGTCTGCTGGGTTCGGCAGTTCTCAGTGTCATTGCCGCAAAACATCCTGAAAATCTTCATATCATTGCACTGGATAACGGCACGTTCGGAAGCACCGGAAATCAGATATCACCCGCATACATTACCGCGGATATAGGGCTCATGGCACGCGCGTGCGGCATACAGTCCGTCATCCGCGCAGAGGATAAAGAAAGTATTGCACATGCAGTTGTAGCGGGTGCCTGCTTTATCCATGTACGGATACTGCCAAAAAATTCAGATGCACAAAATATCCAATTAACACCAATTGAGATAAAAGAACGTTTTATGCATACAGCGCAGGACTGAAACCTGCAAAAAAAATATTTAGAGAAGCCGGTTCAGAGATTCAATCTCTGCACGGTCAACGCCTGCAATCCCGGTAAAGAGACCTTCGATTTTATCGCCTGCTCCCTCATCATCTTCCGTGACCATAGCGATCTTGATGGAGGAAAGACCAAAGCCAATCGGTTCGACCTTCATATCATGAATTCCCGGAACGGTTGACCTGATGTCAGCCTGAAGTTTTTCAAGGTCAACATCCGGAGACTCCGGCATTACTTTTAAAATAACTGCTACTTCACCCATGCCAGTTCACGGCCCCTGGAAGCCGCATTTCGGGCATGTATATTTTACGCTCTGCTTTCTGCACTGTGCACAGCGGTAAATCGTCTCACCGCAGTCCGGGCACTTAAATTCCGTTGCCCCGCACTCGGCGAGAGGGGCATTGCAAGATGTACATTTTATCGTTGCCATAGGATTAGAACTCCTTACATTATTCGTTCCCTGATATTATAAACGTGTGGCTTTTCTCCCTGAAAAATAGGAAGCAAGAGCGCGAGAGTCACGACCGTTAATAAGCGTTACCGGCAGAGGAGAGGGCATACGATTTTGCATCCCTAAAAAGAACTCATCAACCATCCCCGGCTCTGATATATCTCCCGCGCGGGATTTGATCAGCAGGAGCGGAGCTCCAACTTGTTCTGCCGCCCAAAGAGAGATAGAATCCGACGTAACCTCCCATGAATGCGGGAGTGGGTCGGTACGCATCAGAACGTTCTGCGGTAGAAATATCATTTTGCCCTCCGACGGAAGAGTTAGTTCGTCGGTCACCGGCAGGCCGAAGGTTGATAAAAAACGCCCGTATCGATTCATTGCCGCAATTGCCTGCCAGTGTGCTGCATCATCATCCATCTGTTTGTGCCGGATAAAATCAGCAAACACGCCGCCGCCCGGAATAATAAGTGCAGGAGTTTCAGATGCTGAAATTTCAGTAAGAATACATCCGGCAATATCCATCAGACTGCCGCCGAGTTTTATAACAATTCCGTCCGCCATAGAACCATCATTTATATCTATCCTGCAATCCTAAAAAAAGCATGGATAAACATCTCCTTTTACCCGGCAGTATTATTGGCCTGATTATTCTTTGTCTTCTGACGGGTACGGTGTCTGCTGCATATACTATTGATGAATTTTGTTTTGACGGATATACAAAAGGTGATGGAGATGAGTATTTTATACTTGATGGCACCGGAAACCCCGCCTCATGGCAGGTGAGCGATGGAGAGGGCACGGTTTCATTTTCCAGCAAAACCGGACGGACAATAGTTGCGCGAAACGGAGAGCTTTATTTTTCGATTCATCAAAAATATCCCGATTATGAAATTATCAATAGTCTGCCGCAGGTGCCGGACGCTCAAGTGTCAGGGCGGTTTCAGATGGCAAACACAAAAGATGAACTCAAATTGATCCAAAACGGAAGAGTTGTCCAGACTGTTTCATGGCCCGGGGATGTGGTAACCGGCAACGGGCGGATTCATTATCTCTCAAACGGTGTGTGGGATGAACGAGTATTGAAAATAGGCCAGTCGCGATTTGCAGCCGAAACATTTTCTGCTGATACCGTAACCCTGTTTGTCTCTCCTGACTGTTCGTATGATGTAATAACATCCGTAATTGACCATGCAGAAACAAGCCTGATAATTTCCATGTACGAGTTTACCCATCCGCAGATTGCAGAACATGTGGCTGATGCGGCCGGCAGAGGGGTTGAGGTGATAATGCTGATGGAAGGCGGGCCGGTCGGAGGGATGAATGAAGACGAAAAAGGAGTTCTTAATTATCTGAAAAATTCCGGAGCCGGCATATATACCATTGAGAGTAAAACGGGCCTTCCCGCACGCTACCGATATCTCCATACAAAATATCTGGTAGCAGACGAAAAAGTAACCATCGTTGTGTCGGAAAATTTCAAGGAATCGGGCGTACCGGTGACCGGAACGGTTGGAAACCGCGGATGGGGTGCAGCAATAGATGATGTTGATGTAGCACAGTATTTTATCCGGGTATTTACTGACGACATTGCCGGGTATGATATTCATCAGTATACCGCCGGCAGCGAACCGTTCCCAAATAGCAACAGTGATGAACCGGCGTTAACACTTTTTTCACCGGTTACTATAACAAATGTCCCGGTAACACCAGTCATCTCCCCGGACACCAGCGCCCTTATTTTGGATTTAGTTACCCAAGCCAAGAAAAGCCTGGCTATTCAGCAGGCATATATTTCGCCTTACCCGGGCGGCGCAGAAAACCCATGGCTTACGGC
>CAZAWD010000067.1:0-6230 GCA_964488725.1 uncultured Methanomicrobiales archaeon
CACGCTGGGAACCGCCGAAGTGGTCTTCCATCATGGTCGGGAACTGTTCATACTGTTCCATACCATAGAGGTTAACTTCGGTTCCGATATCATTGACAACTTCCTGAGTTGCTTTGATCTTATCATTCGGGTTCGGGTTCTTCCAGTCGATCTTATACTTGTCGTGGAGGTAATCCATACCGTGGTAGATGAAATCATCAAGAACGTTATCAGTGTATGCTGCCGTTGCGTACTGCGTGAATCCGACACCACCTGACATGTACGAGCCAAGCCAGATCTGATCGAAGAGCATAGCGCCTGCACCGACGTTTTCCAGTGCTGCCTTTGCCGGGTCGTTCGGGTTGACACGGTCAGCCTGAATCATATCGGAGAAGTTACCAAAGAGCATTCCTCCGGGTTCGTTCGGACCACGTGCACGGCGGGCCGGCAGGTGGGTTGCCATGTTAATGACACCTGCGTGCTTTGCAGCAAACGACAGGTCAGCAACTGCTGCTTCACCGGCACACATTCTGTATGCAGAGATGAAGGACATACCAATCTGCATTGCAGACCAGCGGGACGTTGTTCCTCCATCGCAGGTACGGCCGACGATGGTTGGCATGTGAACGCACTGCCAGAGGGACTTGCCGACTGCTTTCTGCAGAGCTTCTGCCTGTTTCTTCGGGAACAGCTTTTCGATATCGATAACGAACTGTGACTCAATAGAGTCTGCAAGTTCCGGGTCACCGGTAAAGACACGGACGTAACAGTCATCGGTTAACGCCGGGTGGGTCTCGACCATGTGTTCCTGAACGACTGCTCCTCCGGGCATTGCGTGGTTTACGACGTGAAGATACTCAGAAATGGTTTCCGGAGTAACTTCTTTACCGAGACGTTTCTGCAGCGTCTGGTGTGCCATATCCATGGACACAATAACGGTTCTGCGGATATCATCCCACATCTGCTGCATTGCAGCATTGTTAACGAAGTGGAGATCATCACCCTCAACGAAGGTTCCGGTTCCGGAAATCTCGTAGGTCATCAGCTGACGCTGACCCATCGGAACACCTGCTAAGTGGCAGTGTTCAGGATCATACATGGAGATTCCACGTTTTGCAACGATTGCCTCGTTCTCTTTCAGGAACTCGGTCTTACGTGCGGACTGGTGGATACCGTTGAACTTATAGAACTCGGTAGTGGTGGATGCAACATCCTGCTTTGGGAACTTCTGCTTGAGTGCTTCAAGGAAAAGTTTCTGTGTCTTCTCTACTTTAGCCATATTTAGTCCTCCTTGGGCATAAATCCGTATTTCGTACGGAGTGCGTGGATGCGCTGGACATATTCAACATATTCTTTGTCAGAGCGGAATGCCGTACCGACAAGGGAGTTGAACATCGGAGTGTTCGCTTTGAGCCATGCTGCATCCATTGGTTTACCAAAAGCGACTTTACGGTCGAGTGGGACACCAACCTGATCTTTGACGTATTTTACAATACCGTCAGTGTCGAGGATACAACGCTGGACTGCATCGAACATCATGCCGTTCTCTGCAAGACGCAGGGAGTGGCCGTGAACGGTTGCACCGCGGATACCGACAGTTGCCGGGTCGAAAAGGTTGCTCTCAACGAGTTCGCGGGCGTACTGTTCAAGGTCACGCTCACGGCACTCAACAATCTGACGTCCGGAGAGTGTTCCCGGGTCAATACCACGGAAGCGGTACATCTCAAGGTAGGTTCTCTGGTACGGCTGACAGGGTGCGTTCAGCATAGAGTCAGCGAACTGAATGTATCTTACACGGTCGCCTGCTTTTGCGCCTTCGGTCGGCTTAACGATCTTTCTGATCGGGCAGTCCGGCTCGCCCTGCTCTGCAAGTGGCGGGTGGGCTGATCCGTATGCTGCTCCGGGGGCGTGGTGGCCCATGATAAGGACAAGATCCTCATCGGTGATGCTGCGCATTTTCTCGAGCTTCACGTTCGGGTTCATCTGGTTGCGGCGAACTTCTGCAACGCGGGATGTGCCCGGTCCATACTGTGGTTTGTATGCCATAGTTTTTTCACCTAAATTTTGGGTTCTTTCATTATTCGTAATACTTCATGAATGACATCCGCCATCGCTACCCTGCTCGGGGTCTGACCCCGGGTGATACCGGTAACGAGCCCCATGATAGTGCCTTTCGTTTTAACATCATCGGGTTTTGGCATGACATATGCTGTTTTCACGCCTGCACGTGCAAAGTCCTCATAATCCACCGGAGCCTGACAGACAACAACCGCTTTTACGCTGCATTCCTGCAAGATTTTCCGTGATTTATGAACAACATGTGAACGTATGTTGCCGTGATGAAGAACTGCCACTTTGTGACGTTCTATCTGGTCAATTTCGCGATCCAGTATGCCAAAGTTTGAGCCGAGTGCAACCCCGCCGATCTCCGCGTCTGACGGAACACCGCTGCCGGCGTTCAGCACCAGGGTACTTACGCTGTATTCAATCCCCTGCTGCCGCAGTGCTGACGTAATGTCGCAGACGGGTTTGGTAATATGTCACCGGCCGGGTCACATACCCACAATAATGACGTCGGGATTTCTGCATTCCGAGATGGTTCCCCTCTGGGCAAGAGATCCGCCCTTACCCATCCCCATACTCTGTCTGCAATCGACCAGTTGAGTTACACGACCGAGCGGCATTTATTTCGTTCCCTGAAAGATAACAGGTCGTTGTTTGCTTTTCGGGTCGCTCATTCCAAGGATACGACCGTCATCAACAATGCCGTATTTAGCATAATCGGTGGTCGTCATATTGGAACGCATAAAGGTACCTTCGGCGATACCATACGGGAATTTGTCAGCGAAGACAGCATCACATGCCGCCTTGATGTCAGGAATCCGGGCCGCATCTTCTAATTCTATCAGAATAGTTCCGACGTGAACATGAAGATCATACTCCTCACCGCAGACCGTGATAATGCGCCGGTATGAATGTTCATTGGCAATTCCGCGGGCAGGACCATACGGTACTGTCATTGGAAGATTCGGGCCGTTGAGAATCAGACGGCGGATACCGCCGGCGGCGTATATTTTGCCGAGGAGCTCCTCGGTGGTCTCCGGATTAAGGAAGCGGGTAGGAGTAATTCGTACTTGGGGGTAACTTGGTTCTGTCATTCAAATTCCTCTCTGATTATACAGAGAAATAAGGCTTATACTGCCTTTGCGATTGCCTGAATCGGGTGTGCGAACTCTTCGATGCTGCCGAAAGTCTCACCGTAAATCTTTGCGGTTCCTTCCGGAGAGAACATCTGGGTTCCTGCATCAAGTGCGCATGCTGCGACAATACAGGGCATACCGGTTCCTGCTGCATGACGGGTAACAACGTGGTTTCCGTTGAAGATACCCGGTCCTCCTCCACCGTAGATAGAGTGGCTGAAGAAGGAGAATCCGACTGCAACACCCATTGTTCTTCCAAAGTCAGAGCCCGGAAGGCCGGTTTCGTGCTCAAGAAGATCGTTGAAGTAAAGAAGAGTCGAAGAGACTGCCTGGGCGAAACGTCCGGCACCACAGTTGACCATGGTTGCTGCAAGGGTTCCGGCGGATGCGTATGCATTCCAGAGCATCGGGTCTTTGGTCTCGTACGGCTTGAAGTAGCCGCCGTTCTTTGCTGCGCCCTGAGTGATGACTTTGTCTTCAACTGCGCGCTCGACTAACGACTGCATAACAGTACCGACGGTACCGGTCTGGCCGTTTGCTTTTACAAGGTCGTAGACCATGTTGTTAGCGTTCAGACCCTGGTAGGCGTAGAGTAAGAGCTGTGCGCGCTCGAACGGGCCGATTGCACTGCCCATTTCAAACTGTCCTGCCTGTTCGAAGGTTGCGGCAAGTGCTGCACCCTGCATTGCATTGCGGTGGGTGATCATAACAGACTGGTTGGCCGGAATGTTACGAAGTGCGTAACCCAGAGACTCGTTGTTCTGCGGGATGGACATGATCATTGAACATGCACCGCCGGCGAGGTCCATGGTAACCGGGTAGGTTCCAAAGGCTGCTGCTTTAACGGTGTTTGCATTGAACATGTCAACGTTGAACTGCTCGACAACCGCATAGGTGGTTGCTGCTGCAACGGAGGTCAGTGCTGCATCGTAGGTTGCTGCTGCATCGATACGTGCTTTCGGGACTTTGACTAAGAGAAGTTTTCCGCCGTTGAAGCGTTTAATCTCAGTGTCATCGCCCTCGGTAACAGAGACGTATTTCTTAATCTTTGCTTCGATTGCATCGACGTTACCGACGATGTCAAGGTCAAGTTCACGACCAAGAATCTGCTGGTGCTTACCGATCTTACCGGTCTTTAAGCCTTCCTGCATACCGCCGAGGTTGACTGCGACGGTCCTCTTGGTGTCGTCGATGATTTTCTTTACGGCCGGGTTGATAACCGGGCTGATCTTTTCGAGTGCGACATTGCTCTTTAAGAGTTTGCCGTTGTCATCGTAAAGATCGATTACATCTGCGTATTTTGCCATAGTTTTTGCCTCTTAATAAGGTAGATTCATTTGGCTGAGTTTTTCCGTTACTTTCCCTGAAAAGTGCTGTTTGATACTAATAGATAGTTGCTGGCGGTTAGTGACGGGGTACTTTTCACGTCCACGACCAGGCCTCTCCAAGGCCGGCCAGGCAGACTGGCGTCTGCCCCCTCTCGGGACATTTACAATGTATGAGTTGGCGGGATATAAGTATTATCATTTTCAGGAGGAGAGTCACACTGTCTTTTTTGCACAGAATCAACATGCATTTCCGGAATTTATTTAAGTAAGCGGGTGTTTTTTGCGGTTTGGGTTTTTTGGTGTAACGAACATTACAATAAATAATACAACATCTGAAAAACTCTCGCAGATGTCATTACGTGCGCATGCGCTCCCAAACCGCAGCGCGAAAAAAAAACAAATTGCAAAAATATATCTGCTCTCGACTTCCACGTGAGAGGCACAGTAAATGAAAATACGCACACCTTCACGGCTGCATATTGCATTGATTGATCTGAACGGTTCATACGGGCGGGTTGACGGCGGTATCGGCCTCACACTGGAAAACCCGGGATTTTCCATGGCAATGAACGCAGGAGATGAACCAATTTCAGTTGAGTTCACAAACGCATCACTTCCCCTGGCAGTAACCGACGAATATACCAAAAAAATTACCCGGGCCGCCGCCGCCATCCGGACTCATTTTGCAATGGAAGAAGGATTTCATTTTACGGTTACCGAAACCTACCCCACCCATTCGGGTCTGGGATCGGGCACGCAGATTGCGCTTGCCGCCGCAAAAATGATGACAGAACACGCCGGCATGCACCTGTCAAGTGTTGAACTTGCCGAAATCGTCGGACGGGGCGGAACATCCGGCATCGGTGTATACGGTTTTGATTACGGCGGGTTTATCGCCGACGGCGGTCACAGTAAAAAACAGAAAGCAAGTTTCATGCCCTCCTCGGCATCAGACGCCATCCCGCCGGTACTGCTTGGCAGATACGAGTTTCCCCCGGAATGGAAAATTCTCATCGCAATCCCCAAAACCGGCCTCTGCTTAAACGGCAGTGCAGAGATTAATGTGTTTCAGACATACTGCCCGGTCCCGAAACCGGATGTGGAACAGTTGTCACATCTCATATTCATGAACCTTATTCCGTTCATGATAGAAAAAGACATAGAAGCGTTCGGCGACGTAATTAACAAAATCCAGGACATCGCCTTTAATAAAATTGAATTCAGGCTTCAGCCGCCACAGGTCACGGCCATATGCAGCACAATGCGTGAACTTGGCGCATACGGCGTAGGATTAAGTTCGCTGGGCCCCGCGCTGTATACCGTCTACGATTCGAAAAATGCATCAATTGTAAAAGATATTACCGAAACTCTGGGAGATTCAGCCACGATAATCACATCAAAGGCGCAAAATCACGGAGCGGTTCTTACCCCGTGAAATATCCGGCGTGCCGGTGAAGAAGAGTAATACCTATTAAGGACAACCGCCACATAATATACATGAAATTATTAGTCAGCCCAAGCTCAATAGAAGAGGCAAAGTTCTGCCTCGATGCTGACATCATCGACGTCAAGCGCCCGGCCGAAGGGTCGCTTGGAGCTAATTTTCCGTGGGTTATCCGCGAAATTAAGAATCTTGCCGGTAAAAAACCGGTCTCTGCTGCGATTGGTGATTATGGTCCGACCCCCGGAAACGCCGCCCTCGCTGCATACGGAGCTGCATGCG
>CAZAWD010000068.1:0-6086 GCA_964488725.1 uncultured Methanomicrobiales archaeon
CGTCTCCTTTCCGCCATCAAAGAAAACCCCGGCATCAGCCAGAAACAGCTGGTATCTGCTCTGGACATATCCCGCGGCTCGGCCTGTTACCATCTGAACAAACTGGAACACGCCGCAATTATAATTTCCAGACATCAGCACGGCGTAACACAGTATCACTACATCTCCGCCCGCCCGCAGGAACTCTTTTCACCCGATGAAACCATCCGTCAGCTGCTCGCCCGCAAAAAATCCGGTGCTGCACTCCTGACTCTCTGCGGCCATCCCGGCATACCCCGAAAAGAATTTGCCTTTCTTCTTGGCATCTCACCCTCAGCCGCCCGCTGGTATCTGCATTTATTCTCAAAACACGGTCTGCTTGAAATCAGCATTTGCAAAAAAGAACGGCGCTATTCACTTAACCAAAGATGCACGGACTATCTGTGCGCCATCAGGGCCGGACGCCAAAAAATAGATGAATAGATGAATAGATGAGTACGATTTTCATTCTCCGGCTGATTTTTTCTTCCCGGACCTGCTTATCCATGAGATAATGGCGAAGAGAAGAAGGAGCGGGATGCAGATGAAAATCCCGACGACGCATGAGCTGAGAATGACGAGCAGTGCATCCGGCAGTGCGGCGTTGCTGAGCAGGAGGACGGCGGGGACGAGAGCGGCCATGAGTGCGACTATGATGCCGCAGAGAATTTTGTCTGTTTTGGTGAGGGGCATGTGAGTTTCTCCGGTATGATAGATAGTTGCTGTCCACAGTATATATAGGTTATGAGCATAAAGTTGCATGATGAGCACGGCAATATGCATATCCGGGTTATTTCATATCCGGCGGAGGGAAAAGTCCGCCTATGGAGGTGAAGTTTATTTTCTGCACGGCTGTGTTTCCTTCGGCGTCAATAACCGTAACGGTCAGGTTTCTTTCACCAACCGGGGCATATACTGATCCGAGAAGCCCCGACCGTGCGGTTAGTTCCGTGCGGACTTCACGCCCTTCATCATCATAGCTCAGGATATACGCTGTCCGAACCGGGTGTGCGGATTCAATTGTTCCATGCACCACGCACATGGGGGGCCACAAATCATTATAGATTCTTCCTCCTTCTTCCGGGAAGGTGATGGCTATGCTGATTGGCTCACGGGTTTGTTCACCGGGTCCCGCACAAAAAATCAGGGCGGGAACAATGATGCAGACGGCAATTAAGATTCCGGCGATGCATCCGATGAGGATGTGTGTGTTTTTGGTGAGGGTCAGGATTCGCTCACCTCTTTTTTTCTGCCGGTAAGATGCATGACGCCGCCAAGGATGCCGAGCGCCGCCCAGATGATGAAGCCGGCATAGACGAGTATCAGCAGTATTTGTCCGATGCCGGATGCTCCGCCAACTACATCATGAGCGTCGCCCAGAACCGAGCGGACGGTATAGAGGATGATAAAAATAATTCCCCCGACGGTGAAGGCAGAAAGGGAGCGGGCCGCAGAGCGGGAGGGGCTCGCGCTCTTTTTTAAGATGACGGTTGTTATCGGTGCGGCGATGAGTATAATATAGAGCAGGGTCGGCCAGAAGGGTATGCGGCCGAGATAGAAGGGCTGGTTTGATCCGGTCTGCCAAAGAAGGAGCATGCCGAAGAAGAGTTCTGCGGATAAGATGATTACTGTAAAGACGACGAGAATTTCAGCGTAGGTTTTTGTTGATTCGTCGCCGTTTTTTATGTGGCAAATCGCTCCGATAAAGAACAGGACGGTGAGGGTGAGGATGCCAAGCGCAAGGATTCCTTCTGCTATGGGGTTTTGGAAGTTCCATGCGATGAAGGATGCGGCAAGCAGTGCGGGTATAAAATAAATGAGGGAGAGCAGGGTTTTGCTCGTGCGGGTCATGGTCTGGTTATTCTCCTGCTGATTTTTTCCCGGAACCGGTTAGCCATGAGATAATGCCGAAGAGAAGTATGAGCGGCAGGCAGATGAAAAGCCCGGCTATGCATGAGCTGAGAATGACGAGCAGTGCATCCGGCAGTGCGGCGTTGCTGAGCAGAAGAACCGCGGGGACGAGGGCGGCCATGAGTGCGGCGATGATGCCGCATACAATTTTATCCGATTTGGTGAGGGGCATACGAATCTATGGGGCCTGAATTGAGATAAAGATATTGGCCGCAAAGTTGTGCGGTTCTCTTATCCTCTTTTCAGAGAAGAAAAGATTTTTCGGATCACTCTTCTTCTTCATCACCGGCGTTTCCGGCTCTATCATGCGAACGGATGATGAGCAGCCCGCATATTACTGCGCCCACGCTCCAGAGACCACCGAGGATGAACGACAATTGATTTGATAGATACCACGGCAAGCCAACCCCCTGCACGCCGGGAATGAGTGTGTCGTATCCCCCGGCGAAGATGCTTCTGAAAATGAAATATATCAGATAGAGGATGCCGGCTGCGGAAAATGCCTTGAGAGCGTAGGAGAGAATCTTTCTTTTCCGGCCTGTCCGGATTTTTGGCACGGCAAATGATAAGACCGGCGCAAGGATAAATGTGAAGTACAGAAATACGCTCCACGTCAGGGACATAGCCAGAGTTGTTATCCGGCTGTCGGCAAGGCCGGCGGGCATCCAGTCTATGAAAATAAGTATGTTGATGCCGTTCAGAATGGCAAGAGCTATGAGGACGGAGAGAAGGCGTGCCGGTCGCGGGGTGTCAGCGCTATTTCTATAGAGAATCACTCCGGCAAGGGCAATCAGGGGGATGAGATACATTATTACGCCCAGAATGGAGTTAACTGCCGTGTTTCTGAGGATATAATACGTATAGGAAAACATCACATAGATACATGCAGGGAGCAGGTATAGGGAGGCAAGGAGTATGAGGGTTTTGTTCCCTCTCTTGTTTTGTTTGGTCATGGTTTGGTCCGTGATTCTAATTATGTGTGAGCTTACATCTGTCTTACTATTTCTAATTGTCATAGTATGTCTCAAACTTATTTACAGAAAATTGAGACACTACCTGTACATAGTTCAATAGGCTATAGATTGACATAAATTTATTGGCCGCAAAGTTGCACCATCTCCGTATCTTTCAACTCTCTGGCCAATGACTTTATTTCATTTGCCGCGAAACATAGAAACAATGTGTGCGGGTAATGGAAATCTGGTCGTTGGAACACAGGAACATACTTTAAAAATCAGCATATCCAAATGAACATAAAAGGCATGTGCAGAGATGCAGGCGTTCTTCTCCTGTTTGCACTTATTTTTTTCATCCCGGCAGCGTGCCTTTTCTTTGCCGACGGCGGACAGATTTACGGAATAAATTACAATCCGGAACTCATTCCAAAACCAACCGGTGAAGTAGACGTCAATGGTTTGAGATTTATAGTGCCGGATGATGAAATAGTGCCCATTGATGACGGTTCAAAGATAGTCCCGATAGAACTCTGGCAGATACCGCTTCGTGATTCAATCATGATTTTAATAACCCGCCCCATAGCTTATACACCACCTTCCATATCAAAAATCATCTCTCTTCTCTACCTCTCCCTCGGCCTTTGCTTCTTCATCCTCTACCGGAAAAAATCCGCCCCTGCCCTCCGCCCCAAAGACTCGCGCCGCGAACAAATCTATCAGTGCATCCTCTCCTCCCCCGGCATCTCCCGTCAGCAGATCACCGACAAAACCGGATTCTCCCGCGGCTCCGTCCGCCATCACCTTGCCGCCCTCCAAAACAATCAGGAAATTCAGCCCTTCGGCACGCCGGCCCGCCCCTGCTACCTGCCCTGCACCCGCCCCGTCTCCGCCGAAGAACTGACCCTGCGGACCGCACTTGCACAGCCCAAAACCGGTGAACTGCTGCACATCCTAAAAGACCACCCCGGCGCAACCGTAAAAGACATCGCCGCCCGCCTGAAAATCTCACCCTCAACCGCCGGATGGCGCCTGCAAAAACTCATCAGCGCCGGCATAGCTGTCCGCCGCTATGACGGAAAAACCGCACACTATACATTGTCCGCCGCCGCAGACGCACTCTATACCGGTGCCGGCGGGGGGCAGTGCCCTGCGGCGGAATAAATGCCGCGAGGTTTCGTTCTTTGGGGGCACCCCCCGTCCTTTTTTGTATACATAAAGATAATTATTTCAAATATATTTTTTGAATTAAAATTAGCTTTTTTCCTAATTTATTAGTAATTCCCACGCAGATAACCGCATATTCCCGCAGATGTAATTTTTCTGGCGTTCTGACGCTAAGATTAATCACATCTGCGAAAATATGCGGTTATATGCGTCTAAATTATTAATAAATTATGAAAAAAGTTCATTTTAATCCAAAAAAATTAGATTAAAAAAATAATTATCTTAATGTATACGAAAAGGACAGCGTCCGAACGCAATAAAAAATTATCCTTCTCTTCGTCACACAGACACACGGCTGTGCGCCATCCCGAACCATAATATACCCTCCCTTCCAATAACTGCGAATGAAAAATCTCATAATCAAAGGTGCCCGCCAGCACAACCTTCAAAACATCACCCTCACTCTCCCCCGTGACAACCTCATCGTCATCACCGGCGTCTCCGGCTCCGGCAAATCCACCCTCGCCTTCGACACCATCTACGCCGAAGGCCAGCGGCGCTACGTCGAATCCCTCTCCGCCTACGCCCGTCAGTTCCTCGGCCAGATGACAAAACCCGACGTCGACTCAATCGAAGGCCTCTCGCCTGCCATCGCCATCGAACAAAAAACCACCTCCAAAAACCCGCGATCCACCGTCGGCACCGTCACCGAAATCTACGACTACCTCCGTCTCCTCTTCGCCCGCATCGGCGTCCCCTACTGCCCCAAACATCACGTCAAAATCGAATCGCAGACCCCCGCCCAGATAGCCGCCGCCATCGCCCGCGACCACACCGGCATGACAACCATCCTCGCCCCTGTCATCCGCAAGAAAAAAGGCACCTACGAACAACTCTTCAAAGACCTCAACGCCGACGGCTTCACCCGCGTCAGAGTCGACGGCCAGATTTACCGCACCGACGACGAAATAAAACTCGGCCGCTACATCATGCACAACATCGACATCGTCATCGACCGCTGCGACACAAACGACCACACCCGCCTCAACGACGCCGTTGAAACCGCCCTCCGCCACAGCGAAGACGGGCTCGTCTACGCCGTCTCCGGCGAGGCCGACGCCGCCCCCGCCGCTGACACCGTCTACTCCGCCAAACTCGCCTGCCCCGTCTGCGGCCTCTCCTTCGAAGAACTCCAGCCGCGGATGTTCTCATTCAACAGCCCGTTCGGCGCCTGCCCCACCTGCAACGGCCTCGGCTTCCAGATGATCTTCGATGCCGACCTCATCATCCCCGACAAAACCCTCAGCATCGCCGACGGCGCTGTTGCCGTCTACAAAAACTTCCTCGACGGCTTCCGCGTCCAATACCTCGACGCCGTCGCCAAACACCTCGGCTTCACCCTCATGACCCCCATAAATGAACTCACCCCCGACCAATACCACGGCCTCATGTACGGCCTCAACGCCGACCTCAACTTCAAACACACCTCCAAAAACGCCGAATGGGCCTACCATGGAAACTGGGAAGGCCTCATGCCCCAGACCGAACGCCTATACCGGGAAACCAAATCCGAATACCGCAAAGAAGAACTCGAAAAATTCATGCGAATCCTCCCCTGCCCCGACTGCCACGGCAAACGGCTCAAAGACACCATCCTCGCCGTCAAAATCAACGGCAAATCCATCGCCGACGTCACCGACCTCGCCATCGACGACGCCGTTGAATTCTTCAAAAACCTGCCCCTCACCCCCAAAGAAGAAGAAATCGCCCGGCTCATCCTGCGTGAAATAAACTCACGCATGCAGTTCCTCCGCGAAGTCGGCCTCGGCTACCTCACCCTCTCCCGCAGTGCAGGATCACTTTCCGGCGGCGAAGCCCAGCGCATCCGCCTCGCCACCCAGATAGGCTCCAACCTCATGGGCGTCTTATACATCCTCGACGAACCCTCCATCGGCCTGCACCAGCGCGACAACCAAAAACTCATCGCAACCCTTCAGCACCTCCGGGACATGGGAAACACCTTAATCGTCGTCGAAC
>CAZAWD010000069.1:0-6019 GCA_964488725.1 uncultured Methanomicrobiales archaeon
TTTAGTTAAACGGGTGTACGGCAGAGTCTTTCTTTGCCAGCACTTCGTCAACCGTCGGTGTCCCCATGACCGCCCGTTTAATTGCAAGTTTTACCGCCTCATAATTCCAGTCATGCACTTTCTTTTTATCGGCTGCATCCCACTCGATAAACACTGATGCAATAATCAGGATATTCTCGGCTTCCGCTTTGGGAATAATTCCTTCGGCAACCGAATCCATTACTGCCATCGCAACCGCATGCTGAGCCGGGCCGAACATCATAACGGCCTGCGCCGCATTTTTAATCGTCACCTTATTCACCATCAGCGTCGCCGGTTTTGGCGGAAGGTTCGGTGTTACCACCGCTAATAACGGCGTATGTCCTCTTTCCGGCGATGCCAGAGCTGAGACAAAAGCCTGCTCAACCGAACTTCCCTTCGGCCCCATAACCAGATCGATATGGGCAATCTCCGGCCCTTCACCGACCAGTGCTTCGCCAAACAGTACTTCTTTAAATTTCATGTTGGATACCATACCATCATGTTCAATTTCTCCACCCAAATACTTTCCCAAGAGAGCACTTTTTTAAATCAACCGTATCCGTCATCTTCAATAACTCATGCAACATACAAATACGGACAATGGATATCCAGACATACGGAAAACCGGTTCTGGCAGCTGTTGCCGTGCCGGTTACGGAAATTACTCCCGAACTGTGTTCAACGCTTGATGCCATGGTTCCCATGCTTGCTTCATACCGCGGGGTCGGGCTTGCCGGCCCGCAGGTCGGGATCTCCGAACGGTTTTTCATTATGAACGCCGGCGACAAACTCCGTAAAGTAATCAACCCCGAAATTCTCAGCTGCGGATCTGCCATGACAGAGATGGAAGAAGGCTGCCTTTCCGTCCCCGGAATTCATAAAAAAGTCCGCCGCCCCAGACGCATCACGGTCAGATACACAACAGAAACAGGAGACATCATTGAAGAAGAGCTCAAAGATTATCCGGCCCGCGTATTTCAGCATGAGTTCGATCATCTCGACGGTATACTTTTCGTTGACCGCTTAACCCCGATTGCCAGGCGTATGGTTGCCAAACAGCTTGACGCCCTGAAGGCCGCTGAGGAGCCGGATATATAATGCGTGTTTTGTTTATGGGAACGCCTGCGTATGCTCTTGCATCACTTGAAGCGGTGTGTGCCGGGCATGAAATTGTCGGCATCCTGACGCGGGCAGACAAACCAAATAAACGGGGAAATAAAATAGAGTTTTCACCGGTCAAAGCTTTCGCTCTCGAACATCATATCCCTGTTTTTCAGCCGGAACGTCTCAACGATGAAGCGCTCATAGAAGAGATTGCGGCTCTTCGGCCGGATATTTCTGTTGTTGTCGCATACGGGCTTATGATTCCGTCCGCTCTTATTGATCTTCCCCGTCTGGGAACGATTAACGTCCACGGCTCTCTGCTTCCCCGATACCGCGGGGCCGCCCCCATGCAGTATGCTCTCTTAAACGGCGATCCGGTTGCCGGGGTAACGATTATGTATGTCTCCGAAAAGTTAGATTCGGGAGATATCATTCTCACCAAAGAAATTGAGGTGGGAGAAGATGAAATATTTGGAGAACTGCACGACCGCCTGTCTGTTCTCGGAGCGGAAACACTTGTTGCTGCCATGCAGCAGATCGCCTGCGGCACTTCGTCACGCACGCCGCAAAACAATGCGGAGGCAACGTTTGCGCCGTCAATTAGTAAAGAGGAGTGTGTTATCAACTGGAATCTTCCGGCATCAGAGATTCATAATCGTGTGCGCGGACTTTCCCCTCTTCCGGGTGCAAACACGCAGCTGCCCGATGGGAAACTTCTGAAAATATACAAAACAGAACGTGCAGACGGATATTTTGGGCGTGCCGGAGAAGTTGTCGGAACGATAAAAAAGAAAGGGCCGGTTATCGCCTGCAAAGAAGGAGCGGTATGTATTCTCTCAGCCAAGCCGGAAGGTAAACGGGAGATGCCGGGATTTGAAATTGTGAATGGCCATTATCTGCGTGAGGGAGATATCCTTGGCGCTGTTTGCACCAGATCTGCGTAACCCTTATTATCTCTGCCTGCCAATATAAATGAAGCACTTCCTCATGGAACTTCCAGAGGATTGGTGCTGGCTGAAGTAAGTCCGACGTGTTTCAAAAAACACTGCCTTTCATGGCTCTGGGATTACGTTCGAGTCAGCGTCATAGTCATTACCCTGCGTAATGCGACGGCTGCTCTTTTCGTGACTTACCCATGTCTTTTGCATCACACCCGAATCGCGAATCCGCAAAAGACATGGTCTGCCGCCTATACAATGTACGGAGGCGGTGCAGTCCAACAACTCGCGATGGTGAATAAAAATGGCACGAATGCACGCTAGAAAAAGAGGAATTGCCTCATCGGTCAGACCTTTCCGGGCAGCTGTCCCTGAATGGTCAAATGCTGACGCAAAAGAGATCGAGGCAAAAATTATCGAGCTCCGTAAATCAGGTCTTACCTGCGCACAGATCGGTCTCGTACTCCGTGATAAACACGGTGTCCCGAATGTAAAACTTGCAACCGGCAAGAGAGTCAACGCAATTATCCGCGAGAACGATCTCGATATGGATATTCCCGAAGATCTCCGCAATCTTATGCACAAAGCACTTGGCATGAGAAAGCACCTTTCCGAGAACAAGAAAGATCTGCATAACAAACGCCAGCTTCAGCTGACCGAAGCAAAGGTCAGAAGACTGGTAAAATACTACGTCGGATCCGGCAAACTGCCGGCAAACTGGACCTACTCTCCGGAGACCGCAGAGATTCTCCTCTCCAGATAATTATCATCAGAAGAACCATGTCACTTGAAGAAGCCGCGGCAAAAATTGCAGACCGTCTGCGCACCATGGATTATGTTGAGGTTTACTCACACCATGATGCTGATGGTATTGCATCTGCGGCTATTATTGCGGTTGCACTTCAGCGGGCTGATATTGCATTTCGTCTCCGGATTCTGCCGGTGTTAACGGATGCTTCAGTTGTTGAAAAACCGGAGATATCTCTTCTGTGTGATCTTGGCGCATCGGTATCTGGTCTTTTAGATACAACGATGATAATTGATCATCACGTGCCCTGCACCACGCTCTATCCATATCATATAAATCCGCGGCTGGAAGGTCTTGACGGTGAGTCGGAACTTTCCGCTGCGGGCTGTGCATATCTTGTTGCTAATGCGCTTGGCGATAACCGCGATCTTGCAGGTCTGGTTATGCTCGGCGTTATTGGCGACGATCAGATGCTTACCGGAATGAATCAGACCATTATCGGGGAGGCTATCGGCAATAATCTTATTCAGCCGGGGAGGGGTATTCGTCTTCCCGGGCGGAATACAAAAGAGCAGGTTGAATGCGCAGTGCTGCCGTATTTACCGAATCTGTCGGGAAATAGTGCGGTCGCTGCAACGATTGAAACGCTTTGTGCGGATACCGCATCTGAGGAAGCATATACTTCTCTGCTTCTTTCTGAGATTGTTGCACGTTCCGGCGCCTCATATTATGATCTGATGAGTTTGTTTGGTGATGTCTGGCATCTTGAACGCGAAGTTATTCAGGATGCACATACGTTTGCGGCGGTGGTTGATGCCTGCGGTAAAGCGGGCCGGGCTGATATCGGGTTTGCTATTGCTTCGGGCGATACCTCGCAGATATCTGCGGCATGGGATGTTGCTTCTGCATTTAGAAAAACGGTTATATCAGCGGTTGATTCGGCTAAGCAGGTTGCCAAATCCGTATGGATGGTTGAACCGGCCGCGGCCGCAAGCGATGTTGCAGATGTGCTGGTCCGTTCAGAGCATGCGCCGGTGACGGTGCTTGCACGGGCTGATTCGTATCTGAAGGTTTCAGTGCGTGCGCCCCGGGAGGCGGGATGCAATCTTGAACAGGTTATGAAATCCTCTGCGGAAAAATTCGGCGGTGTCGGCGGGGGTCATGCAACCCGTGCGGGAGGGGAGTTTCCTCTGTCATGCGAGGCTGCGTTTATTGCATCACTGGAAGGCACGTTAGGATGAAGACAACGGGGATTATTGTGTTCAGGACGGCTTCAGCCAAAGAGGCGGCAGCGTCACTTGCGCCGGATAATGGCGGGTATATGGAGTGCAGAGCGGAGGGCGATGCAGTGTGTGCAAGCGTTTCGGGAGATTCGCTTCGGACAATTATTGCAACCGTTGATGATTATCTGATGAATTTATCTGTTGCTGATCAGCTGGTTTCAGCTGTTGGCAAAAAACAAAGAAAAAATTAAGGTGATTACTTATGGCAAGAAAAAAACAGACAGGCGGACGCAAGCTTGAGGGATGGAAAGCAAAGACCTGGTTTAAGGTTTATGCTCCTGATTTCATTGGCAAGCAGATGATTGGGGAAATTATTTCCTCGGATCCGGCAAATGTTCCGGGTCGTGTAATGACAGTGAGTCTTGGTGAGTTAATTCAGGACTATTCTAAACAGAATGTTCGTGCATCTTTTAAGATTGCAGAGGTTGCAGGAGATGCAGCATACACGCAGTTCTATGGTCATGAGATGGCAAAGGAGTTTGTGCGTGCAATGGTTAAGAGACGGGCAACCCGTGTTGATTCGACGATTACGGTTAAACCTCTCGGGGCAACCCGTGAGCTTCAGCTGACAATTACGGCATTTACTATCAGTCATGCACGGCTTTCCCAGGCGCAGGAAATTCGCGCAACGATGGTTAAAGTCGTTAAAGACTACGTTAAAGAAGCCGATTTTGAGACGTTTACTTCGGCAATGCTGAAAGGCGATCTGTCAAAGAAGATGTTTGAAGTCTGTAAGCCCCTGTTCCCGATTAAGAGAATTGAGGTTATTAAGTCAGAGTCGGTATCTTCTGCAGCTGATCGTGCAGCAGCGTTAATTAAATAAATGGTATCTGTTCACCCCCTGTTTTATGGGGGGCGATCTTTTTTTTCGTTGTCCGTATGTTTTGTTGGGGAGGGGGCGGGGGAGATACGAGGGGGTTATGCGGCGAGTGATTCTGAGGTTGAGATGATGGCGTTTGTTTCGTTGATGATGTCGATTTGAATGCGGGTATCTCCCGGGGTGAGATGGACGGTTTCGCCGAGGCGTATAAATCCTCTTTTGTTTTGATCCCAGGTGGTGTCTGTTATTATAGGGGGAATTTGAATGGTGTATTCAATGTCGTTTTTTCCGATGCCCTTTTCGGTCATTATGTTGGTTGTAATTTTCTCGTGTCCATTGATGTAAATGCGGATCTTTTTGGTGTTACAGTTCTCAATTGGTTCGCCGGTATTTTTTAGAATTATTTTATTATCAGCTGAGTTTATTTCGATTATCTTTATTATTTCAGGGACGGGGGTTGGTCCGAGAAGTCCTGCTTTTTCTTTAATTTCAGTGAGGTTGAATGCTTTGGTGGCGTTTGCGGCATTTGAGACGAGGGAGGTATACATTATGGAGGAGAGCGCTGCCATTGTCACGGTGAGTGATATGATAAGAATAATAGCAATTACGGGAGAAATGGCTGAGTTTTTCTGAAATTGATTTTTATATTTATTCATATTATTAGTTAGGGCATTAATATTTATATAAATTATGTTACGAATTTGTTATATATTTCCCATGATTGCCCACACCTATAATTAGAATTTAACTATTTTATACCACTATTGTAATAATCAGACGTTATAACTCTGACGTTGTGAGCAATCAAAACAGAGATCCCGTGTATGACGTTGACGGGGGTACCGTTTATGCCGGCGCGGGGGTGAATCTCATATAATCCACATACTAAGTATTAGCCAAATTATTATAGTTACCAAAACAGCTAATGCGAGAACTAAGGATGGCTTTGAATTTGCAAACCATCGCCTACATTTTGGATTCAAACCAAACAGAAGAGATAATGTTGAAGTCATACATCCCGCTAAAATAAATGAACTTATTAAGAGAAAGAGCAGTAGTTCAAACGAAGAGAATGAAGATCCAGAAATCACACGAAGCATGCCCG
>CAZAWD010000070.1:0-5969 GCA_964488725.1 uncultured Methanomicrobiales archaeon
ATCCACCGTTTTGCTCTGCAACTCCTCCGGAGAATACTCGGCAACGAACTCTCCCCACATTTTCCCTGTTCTCTGATATTTTCCCCAGCGGGGACGGCGCAGATATCCCCCGTGAATCCGGTAAGTTATCAGCCCGGCACCAAGTGCGGCGCATTCTTTTACCAGCTTGCCGGTTGCAGGAGATATAAATGCTGTTTCTCCGTTAATTGACCGGGCACCTTCGGGGCTCATCCAGACATTTGCACCGGACTGTAAAACTTTTTTCATCTCGGCTATCATATCATCTGCCGGCGCACCTTTTTTTCGGATTATCAGACCGGCGTTCATAACCACTATTCTGCGCAGAAATTTATTACGAAACAGATGTTCGCCTGCAACATAATACATCTGGCGTTTAAGCGGCACGCCGACCAGCAGATAATCCCACAACGTTGTATGATTGGAAAAAGCAAGATACGGCCGGTGTTCTGCATGAACTTTATCATACGTATAATGAAGTTTATATTTTACTACCGGGGTTGCGACCAGATGAATCAGTTTATAAACTCCCCTATACCACAGAAGATGAAACGATACCATTATTGTTTACCTATTCGTTTTTTCTCCAGATAATAATATCAGGTTCATAGCGTCTGTGTTCCTCGTTCCCCGTCCATGGAGCCCCCTTTAATTTTATATACGTACTTTTATCATTGTCAGCGCACCATATATACGACGCATCAATTTATGGGAACCTCGGGTAATATTATCACTGAAGGCAGCGTAGGAAAAGCTCTTCTTATCGTTGCTCTGCCGATTATTATCAGCAACATGCTCCAAAGCGTACTGGAAGTTGTTGATATGCATTTTATCGGCGAACTCGGTGACGTTGCAATCGCCGGGGGAACGTTGAGTATTTCGGTTATTATGGTCCTGACGACCGTAATTATGGGTATCGTAACCGCAACAGCAGCGTTTGTATCACGGGCATACGGGTCGCAGAAGTATGAACGTATTCAGGTTATTCTTGCACATTCACTGTATCTTGGCATGGCGTTTTGTGCGATTCTTGCGGTCATCGGAATTTTCTGTTCGGAAAGTCTTATCTTTGCTATGTGCGGGGATGCGGCAACCGCGGCAGAAGGTGCAAAGTTTCTGACGCCGTGTCTGGCCGGCTCGTTTATTATGGTTATTCTTATGACCCTGACGACCGTTTTTCAGAGCACGGGCGATTCACGAACACCGATGTTTGTTATGCTCGGCGTCAATGTTGTCAATATTTTTCTGAACCCTGCGCTCATTCAGGGTCTCTGGATTTTCCCGCAGCTGGGAATTGCAGGTTCGGCCTATGCGTCTCTTGGCTCCCGTCTGGTTGGTATCTTCCTTCTTCTCGGAGTTATGTATCTGATACCCAGACACAAAAACGGGCCGATACATCTGCCGAAAAAATGGACCTTTGAACCCCGGCTTCTCCGCGATATTATTGTAATTGCTATTCCGTCAGCAATTCAAAGCGGTATCAGAAGTTTCGCGTTCCTTGGTATGACCGCAATTATTGCAGTATACGGAACAGCCGCAATTGCTGCCTACGGCATCTGTGTACGACTGGATATGCTGGGCCTGATTATTGTTATGGGATTGTGCACGGGAGTTGCCGTGATGGTCGGCCAGAATCTTGGAAACGGAAATGTTGAACGGGCAATGAAATCGGTGCGCTATGCAGTAGGCGTAAATGCACTGTTTATGGTAGGCGTTGCGGCACTGTATCTTATCTGCGCTCCGTATTTCCTCGGGTTCTTCGGTGCAACCGCCGAATCTCTGGTAATAGGCGAGTCGTTTATGCATATTGTCCCTCTTTCCTACTTCGTAATTGCAATTGCAATGACGCTTGGGTTTGCAATGAACGGTGCAGGAATGACCCGGCCGGGCATGTATTCAGCGGTCGCAGGACAGGTAATTGTACAGGTCGGTCTTGCCGCTCTGCTTGCATATACCGGCCATCCGATTGAGCATATCTGGTATGCGGTTATCCTCGGTTCGGTTGTAACATTATGCGTCGACTATTTCTTTTACCGGAAAGGCGCATGGAAAACACAAAAACTCAGGCTTGATTAACATCAGGCAAATCACCTCTTCACTTTTTATCAGTCGTATGTTCCCGGGTATCCGGCAAAAAATCAGACGAACAAAATATCCGGTGACGGATAACAGATTTCCTTGTCATAGCGGACCTTCGGGTATCCCAGCATCACCACCGCTTCAATCCGGTATTTGCGTAAAACATCAAGATGCGTCTCCAGCGCCCGGCGGGAAAACTGGGCATACCCGTTAATGCAGCTTCCAATCCCGATACTCTCTGCATACAGCATCATATACTGCTGGGCACACACTCCGTCATCCTTTGCCTGATGATTCGCACGCGGACACGCAATACAGATAACAACCGGCGCCCCGCAAAACACCGGATGACCACCTTTTTTGAGCTCGTCACCCATCCATGCAAACTTCCGGGAAAGCGCGCCCAGCAGATCAGCGGTACGCTTTGAAAAAATCCTGAGCATTGCCCGCACCACCGGATTCATCAGCCGGCTCATGCGGACCAGATGAGATACCACCGCCCGTTCCGCACCGGTTACCTTCTCCTCTCCGGAGATTACAAAATAGCGGCGGTGCCTGATATTCTGTGAACTTGGTGCCTTCTCCGCAAAATAAATCAACTGCTCAATTACCTCGCGGGAAACCGGGGTCGGCAGAAACTCACGAACCGACCGCTTCCCTTTCAGCAGACGCTCGGCCGGCGTCCCGTCAAGCGTCGCAAGCAGGAACCCGCCATCATCCGAAGAAATTGCATCCGCCGGACAAATCGCCGCACAATGCCCGCAGGAAAAACAGCGGCGGGAAGAAATCACCGCCTTGTGTTCATTAATGCTGATCGCATGCGCCGGACACACCATCCGGCACCGGCCGCAGCCCGTGCACAGCTTTGAATCTGCGGCCGCAGACACACTTACTCCTCTGCTTCGCCCTGTTTTGCAAGCTCAGTCTCGGCCGCATTATAGTAATAATACTCACCGGCCGACTTCTGCTCACGGTCAAGATACGAACCCGGCTTATTAATACGCGGCCGTCCCGTCTTATCCCGGCGGAACGTAATGCCCAGATTCGACAGAAACAGATTCATACCATCCTTCATCTCAAACGGTCCGCGGGCCAGACCTTCCTTACCCGGCACCCCGTCAAAGACCAGCAGCCGTTCACTGAGCATATCAACCGTATACATATCATGATCAATCACCATGATACCGGCGCCCTTATCCTCAGCCGCACGCTTAATGACTTTTGCGGTCACCAGCCGCTGTTCAACATCCAGATGAGCGCTCGGTTCATCCAGAATATATAACTCTGCATCGCGGGACAGACACAACGCAATTGCCACCCGTTGCAGTTCGCCGCCGGACAGGGTTCTGACCTCGGACGATAAAATCTGCATAAGCCCGAGAGATTCCAGAATTTCATGCTGATAATACGATGAATCAAATTTACGCGTCGCCTGCCGAAGTATATACTCAACTGTATCTGAAGAGTCCGGATCAGACGTCACATACTGCGGTTTATACGACACAGTAACGGTATCAAACGCCTTTCCCCCGTCCGGCGTCTCAACGCCTGCAAGAAGCTTTGCAAACGTCGACTTGCCGATACCATTCGCTCCCACAATACCGAGCACCTCACCGCGTCTGACCTGCCCGCCTTCCACCGTCAGCGTAAAGCCGGGGAAGGTTTTCTTCATTGCCGGAATTTCCATCAGAATCTGACGGTCAACATCGCTTTCATGCCCGCGGGTTTCAAACAGCACCGGATAATCACGTATCCGCACATTCTCCTCATCAACAAATCCGGCGAGATACTGGTTCACGCCTATGCGGACCCCTTTCGGCCGGGTAATAATACCAAACGCCGCCGGTTTACCGTAGGCAATATGGACCGTCTCGGCCACCATATCGAGAATCGCAATATCATGCTCCACCAGCACCACCGGGTGCTCGGCCGCAATCTCACGAATAAGCCGGGCGGCCACCATGCGCTGATAGATATCCAGAAACGGTGTAACTTCATCAAGGAAATAGAAGTTGGCATCCTTGGACAGTGCAACCGTCAGCGCAACCCGCTGAAGTTCACCGCCGGACAGAACCGATAAATCCTTGTCAAGAATTGTATCCAGCGCCAGTTCCTTTATGTAATAATCCAGTTTGTGCCGCTCATCATTATTTTTGAGCAGGGTTGCAACATTTCCTTTGAACGCCTTCGGGATGAAATCAATATACTGCGGTTTAATAGACGCCTTAATCGTCTTTGCAGCAACCTTCTGTAAATATTCGAGCAGCTCCGTTCCGGCGTAATGCTTTAGAATCTCATCCCATGAAACCTCATGCTCAAAAATACCGAGGTTTGGTTTCAGCTGTCCGGACAAAATCTTGACCGCGGTGGATTTACCGATACCGTTTGGTCCGAGCACGCCGGTAACTTTCCCGGCTACCGGCTGCGGCAGACCATACAGCACAAACGCATTCGGCCCGTACCGGGTCACCGGGGTTGCCAGCTCTTCGGGCAGCTGAATAATATCAAGCGCTTCAAACGGGCATTTTTTAATGCAGATACCGCATCCGACGCACAGCTCTTCGGAGATAACCGCGCGACCGGTTTCACCGATGACGATGGTCTCGTCACCGGTCCGGACCCGCGGGCAGTAGAGAATGCATTCCTGCCCGCATTTTTTTGCATGGCACCGGTCTTTGTGAACTATAGCTATTCTCATGGTTTATGCGTGGAGGAAAGAAGTCGACAGCATCAGTGTCCATGACAGATACCAGGTCGCAAAGGTCATAAAGCCCTGATAGAACCAGTCTTTCTTGCCGAGCTTGGAGGTGTCGATTTTAATGAGCATGAATATTGATTTTTGAATTACAATTGCAACCAGCAATACCAGAAATCCAACAACCGGCGTCGGCTGAATGCCGGTCGCTGCATCAGGTGTTCCTGCCAGATAGAAGGAGACAATACCCGCCGCCATACCAAGACCGCAGGCAATAGCCGTTCTGATAACCCGTTCCACGTGCGAGGCTTTCTTGCGCAGCCGTTTTTCTTCGGGTGTCTCTTTGTGTTTTGGCGGTATGGTCTGTTTAGGCGCGGCGGCATCCACTGATGCCGGCACGGGTTCGGCCGCTGTTTCCTGTGCTTTTCCCAGCTGTTCTATTTTTGCGTCTATCTCAGCATCCTGCTCCGGTTTATCGGCGATGACTTTCATCTCGATTGCTTTTTCCGGACAGATTTTCACGCATTTACCGCACCCGTTGCACAGTTCCTCGACAACGGTTGCTTTCTTATTTCTGCCGATATAAATGACCGGCAGATCTTTACGTGAGGCCGGGCAGAACTTCACGCACCGGTTGCACATGGCTGTGTTACATTTTTCTTTCTTGATATACGCTACCTGCATCAATATCCTCCACGGATGATTTAACTATATTAGCTTCCACACCTTATCTATATTAGGATTATATGGCAACACTACAGGGTATGAGCGGGGCGGATGTCCGGGCAGTTTCAATAGAACTTGCATCGCTTCTTCCGCTCTGGATAGGGAAGATATATCAATATGACCAGTCGACCTTCGGGTTTCGTTTGAATGGTGAGGAGAAGGCCCGCCATCTTTTCTATTGCGTGAAAGGCGTGCGTGCCCATCTGACGTCGGAGCTGCCGCCGGCACCGAAGAATCCGTCGGGATTTTCGATGTATCTGAGAAAGTTCATTGAGGGAGGGAAGGTTCTGGCGATTGAGCAGAAGGGGATTGAGCGGGTGCTGATATTTTCTATCGGGAAAGGTCCGAATGAATATAAGCTGATTATTGAGCTCTTTGATGAAGGAAACCTGATTCTGACCGACGGGGAGTATACGATTATCAACGCGCTTACGCAGAAGCGGTTCCGCGA
>CAZAWD010000071.1:0-5792 GCA_964488725.1 uncultured Methanomicrobiales archaeon
TGGAAGCGATCAGCGGCATTGCCGTTCCGCGGCGGGCACAGTTGCTCCGCGTGATTCTCAATGAGCTTGACCGTATGCAGAGCCATCTTCTGGCAAACTACTCATACTGCTACACCATCGAGCATGAGACGCTTGCAATGTATCTGCTTCATCTGCGTGAGACGGTGATGGATGCCATCGAACGCATGACCGGCACGCGGATTATGTCCGCATACGTGGTGCCGGGCGGGGTCCGTGAGGATATCACGGAGGCGACCGCATCCTGTATCAGCCGTGCGATGGACACCGTCGAGACGGAGCTGAAACGGTATGTGAAGATGTTTGCCACGGGTCCGATGATTGCCCTGCGGTCGAAGGGTATCGGCATTTTAAGTGTTGAGGACGCGACGGCGTCCGGCGTGGTCGGGCCGACGGCACGGGCAAGCGGTATTGCCCGCGACGCACGATCCACAGACCCGCTCTACGGCGAGCTCGGCTGGCATATGATTACCCGGACCGGCGGCGACAACTTTGCCCGGATTATGCTCCGGTTCGATGAGCTTGACCAGTCGGTTTCTCTCGTCCGAAACGCCCTTGCAGCGCTTAAGCCGGGAATTATCCGCGGCGGCGGGGTTATTACGGCGGGGCATGTGAAGTATACTATCGAAGCTCCCCGCGGAGACTTAACCTATGATATCGCGGTCAACGAACACGGCGAGGTTATCTCGGTTGCCATTCAGACGCCGTCGATTATGAACGTTGAGACCGCCTCGCACGTAATGATGAAAAATCTGGCGTCGGCGGCGGATGTGACTTCGGTCTTTATCAGCGCTGATCCCTGTATTGCCTGTGCGGAGCGCTAAGATGACGGTGTTTTCGTATCTGAAAGAGTTTCTGCGGCCGTCGTGGATAACATCATTTTTTACCGTGAAGACAGCCCCGCTCATCTCCCCGGGCTATTTCCGTGATTTTCCGACGCTGACGGGAAAGGAGTGCACGAACTGTCTGACGTGCCGGATGATCTGCCCGGCGCCGGGTGCGATTGCGGTGGTGCAGGAGGCGGGTGTCTGGACGCCGCATATCACGCAGGGTCACTGCGTGCGGTGCGGTTACTGCGTTGAGGCGTGCCCGGAAGAGGTGCTGACCTCAGGCGATATTCTGGATAAAAAACACATGGAGCATCTGGCGTTTGTCCATACGTATACGGTGCTCGTTGATGAAACGCTCTGCATGGGCTGCGGCAACTGCAGCACGGCGTGTCCGGCGAACCGTGAGATTGACCCGCATATCGGGGCCGGCGGCACGGCGGTGTCGGATGCGGTGCTGATGCGGGTTGAGCGGGGGAAGAATCGTGTGCTGCATAACGATCTTTGTAAAGGATGCAAGGTCTGTATGGATACCTGTCCGAACGGCGCGATTCACGTGGTGCGGACGGTTGAAGCGGTGCAGACGGAGGAAAAGCCATGACGGATTATATTATTAAAAACGCCTGTGTCGTTGACCCGGCAAACCATGTCTCCGGCGAGATCCGCGATTTGTATGTGGTTGCGGGAAAGATAGCAGACGAACCGTCGGCAACGGCTGAGGTGCTGGATGCGGGCGGGTGCCTGACGATGCCCGGCGGTATTGATTCCCATACCCATATCTGCGGAACGAAGGTGAACTTCGGCCGGTATATGAGTCCTGAAGATATGCGGGCCGGCCGTGCGCCCCGCAAGAACGGGATGAGGGCCGTGTCGGGATACAGTATTCCGACGACCTACGGCAACAGCTACCGCTATGCGCTGATGGGCTATACGACCCTGACGGAAGGGGCGATGGCACCGCTTGAGGCCCGCCACACGCACGAGGAGTTCCGCTATACCCCGCTTCAGGACGGTCTGATTTTAACGCTGTTTGACGGCGACTGGGAGGTGATGCGGGCCGTTGCCAACCACGACATCAAGCGTGCGGCGGCCCTTATTGCATGGCGGCTGGATGCGGTCAAAGGTTACGGCGTCAAACTCACCAACCCGCTCGGGGCTGAGATGTGGAGCTGGGGAAAGAACGTTGACTGTATCAGAAAACCGATTCCCGACTTTAACATCTCGCCGGCTGAGTATATCACCGGCGTGATTGAAGCAAATGAGATGCTGGGTCTGCCGCATTCGGTGCATCTTCACTGCAATAATCTCGGCAAGCCCGGCAATTATACCTGTACTATCGGGACGATGGGTCTCGTGCCGGATTTACATAAAAAACGGCAGACCGCGTATCTGACGCACGTGCAGTTCCATTCTTACGGCGGGGAGGGATGGCGTGATTTCTGTTCCAAGTCCGAGCCGGTTTCAAACATGGTAAATCTGCGTCCGCAGCTGACGATTGATATGGGGCAGATTATGTTCGGCCGGACCACGACGATGACCGCCGACGGGCCGATGGAGTTTAATCTGTATCGTCTGCATCAGGACAAGTGGAGTAACCATGATGTTGAGATGGAGACGGCATCCGGCGTTATTCCGGTGATGTATCGCCGGAAAAATATTGTCAACAGTATTATGTGGGCGATAGGCCTGGAACTGGCGCTGCTGGTGAAGAATCCCTGGCAGTGTCTGCTCACCACGGACAATCCGAACGGTGCGCCGTTTGTGAAGTATCCGGAGATTATCGGGCTGCTGATGAGTGCTGACTACCGGGCCCGGGAGTTTGCAACGATTCATAAGGATACGGAGAAGCGCACCTGTCTGTCGGCTCTTGACCGGGAGCTGACGTTTGATGAGATTGCGGTGATGACGCGGGCGGGTCAGGCGCGGGCGCTGGGGCTTGATGCGGTCGGCAAAGGTCATCTGGGCGTCGGAGCGGAGGCTGATATTGCCGTGTATCCGATTAAGCCGGATAAGATTGATCCGGCAAAACAGTATGCGGAGATTATCCGCGGGTTTGCCCAGACGAAGTATACGATGAAGGGCGGCGTGTTGGTGTCGCGGGATGATGTGATTGTAGCAGACGATCTGAATAGGACGTTCTGGTGCAGTCCGAAGGTTCCGGCGGCATATGATATGCGTCATGACCCGGAGCTTACGAGTATGTTTGAGAAGTATTATACTATCAGGATGGAGAATTATCCGGTTGAGGAGAATTATTATCTGAAGCGGAGTATGAAGATTGAAACGGAGACGACGTTATGAGACGTATTACGCTGATTATGCGTGAAGAGATGGCAGATTCCTGTCTGCCGATTGAGGCGGAGGCGATATGTCCGGAGACGATGTCAAAGACTATTGATCTGTCAATTTTCGTCGGCAATGAGAAGATGAAGATTTCAGAGGTGTTCGATATCAGAGTTGACGGCGAAGCAGCGGGTCCGTCAACGACTGAGATTGTGATTGTGGGCGATGCGTCCCGCGTGAAACGGGTCGGTGAGTATATGACGGCCGGTAAAATTCTGGTGGAGGGCGATATCGGGATGCACTGCGGGGATTTCATGACCGGCGGGGTTATTGAGATTATGGGCAATGCCGGTGACTGGCTGGGCCGTGAGATGCTGGGCGGCAAAATCATCTGTCACGGCGATGCGGGAAATTACTGCGGGTCGGGGTATCGCGGCGGGCGCAAAGGGATGCGGGGCGGTGAGATTCTGGTTGAAGGAAGCGTCGGGGATTACTGCGCGGAGTGTCTGTTCGGCGGCGTGGTGCGGGTGAAAGGGAACTGCGGGATTCATGCCGGCAGTAATATGAAAGGCGGAAAGCTGATAATAGAAGGCGATGCTTTAATGCCGTGCGGGGATATGTTCGATGGGGAGGCAACCGTTTTTGGAACGGTGACGGATTTCCTGCCGACGTTTCGGGAGACGGGGACGGTTGTGGAGGAAGGGCATACGCTTACCGGGTTCCATGGCGATCTGGCGCACCGCAATGCCAAGGGTGTTCTCCGGGTTGGGAAGTATGTGCGGATTTAAAATCTTTTTCCGCGCTGTGTGGTTCCCATCTGGTGACAATGGGAATTAACCGTAAATTAGGCGCTCTTTTATTCTATCAAACCGATTGTGTTATATGACAACACGTGCCACAGATAGGTATGATATTAGGACTACCTGAGATTACCGTCTTTACTGTGGGCGGGAGTATTCTCGTTATCTTTGTGCTCCTGATTATCTGGGGAGTTATGTTTCCCCGGGTGGAGGAGTGAGCCGGTATGGGTATGGGTCAGGAAAGTACAATTGTAACACTGATTTTAATTGTGGTGTATTTTGTCGTTCTGCTGGCAATCGGCGTGTGGGCGTCAAAGAAGATACGAAATTCCGAAGATTATATGCTGGCCGGCCGGAATCTTGGGTTCTGGCTGTTTACTCTGCTGATTGTATGTTCAATATGCAGCGGTATGACGCTTATCGGAACAAGTGAGTTCGGATTTGCCAGTGGGTGGCCGGGTATCTGGGAACAGATTTTTGTGCCGCTTGCTGCTTCGTTTTGTATTATCTTCTTTGGTTCCAAGCTGAATCAGATCGGAAAAAAGCACGGGTGCATGACGCTGGAAGATTATTTTGCTCTTCGGTATGAAAATAACCGCGAGCTTCGTGCGCTGTCTGCTCTTGCAAGTATTGCGGTTTCAATGGTGTATCTGGTGGGGCAGTATACGGCCATAAGTATTGTTCTTATGTGGGCGTTCGGTCTTGAACACTGGCTTGCGCTGTTGATAGCGGGTGTGATTATCACGGTCTATACGGTTATCGGCGGTCTGTATGCGGTGTCATGGACGGGGCTGGTGCAGGGTTTAATTCTTATTCTTGGTATCTTCCTTGTGGCGCCGTTTATTATCAGTTATGCGGGCGGTGTGGAGTTTATTAACTCGGTTCTTCAGTCGATTGATCCGAATCTGGTTATGCCGTGGTTTGAGACGAACTATGCGGCCTATGCCTACTGTACGCCTGAGTATCTGCTGTCGTTTGGTGTTTTGCTGATGGTCGGTCTTGCCTGTGCGCCGCATGTGATGTCAAATGTCTTTGCGGCAAAGAAGGCGTCTTATTTCCGCTGGGCTCCGCTGGTGGCATTTGGAATTTATGTAGGGGTTATGCTTCTGGTGAAGCTTTGCGGGTTTGCGGTCCGTTCAATGACAGAAACCGGACAGCTTGGTGAGGCGGGTGCGCTGGTTGCTGCGAATCCGAAGTTTGCACTGCTCTACGGGATTCAGATTGCCAGTCCGACGGTTTTGATTACGGCACTGTTTGCCGTAATTGTGCTTTCTGCGGTTATGTCGACTACTGACCGGCTGATGCTGACGGTGGGAACCGAGTTTTCGTGGAATATCTTTAAGACGCTGCTGAAACCAAAAGCAACGGAACGTCAGGTTATTCGCGTGAGTCAGATTTGTGTGCTGATTGCAGCGGTTGTGTCTCTGATTCTTGCCATTAATCCGCCGGAGATGCTGGCGTTCCTTATCTGGCTCGGTATTGGTCTGATGCTGTGTGCGTTTGCGGTGCCGCTGATTGCAGGGCTTTACTGGAAGCGGGCGACGGCTCAAGGGGCAATTGCTTCGATGGCGGTCGGTCTTGTCACGTCACTGGTGTTTGGCTACTATTACTACTTCATCGATAAAATGCCGATGCATTTTTCGATTTACTCGCTTATATGTGCCATCGCCGCGATGATTATTGTCAGTCTGCTGACCAGGAAGAATTCTGAGGAAGCACTGGAAAAAACCTATACGGGTTTGTACATTGTGCCTAAGGATCTGCGGGTTAAAAAGGAGTAAATCTTTTTTTTGTACCTGTTCACCCTAATAATTCTGTCAGGGTGAATGGCTTACCTTTTTCCCTTCCGGACCCTATGAAACGG
>CAZAWD010000072.1:0-5692 GCA_964488725.1 uncultured Methanomicrobiales archaeon
ATCGGAACTGTACTGGTTCACAGAGACGACGGATTGAATCGGACACGCCGTAAGCGTCGTTCGCAATCAGAACAACCGGCTGGCGCGCGGACTTTAAAAGATCGGCAATTGCCCGCGCCCCTCCGCGGTCAGCATTGCCCTCCAGATTATCTGCTTCATCTATGATGATGAGTTTGCGCTCAGCACCGAACAGACTGGCAGTCGTTGCTGAATTTAGGGCAACGCGTTCAATCACCGTTTTTGTACGGGCATCGGACGCATTGAGTTCCAGTACCTCCCAGCCCATATCCCGTGCCAGAGCCAGTGCAGCAGAAGTTTTTCCTATTCCGGGTTTGCCGGTCAGGAGCAGGGGGGACGATTCCGGCGTCCAGCGCTGCGCCCATGCTGCCAGCTGTTTTGCCGCGGCACCGTTACCTAAAATTTCGTCCAGATGCTGAGGACGATACTTCTCTGCCCAGTCCATTTGTAGTCATATATAGAAGCCGGGATATAATAAAGGGCGGTGAGTTGAAACAACAGATATTATCACTATGGAGAGGCAACGAATAATAACAAAACGGGAAGCAGGATTGCCCCCTTCCCGCTGGTGATATTACAACATGCAGTCTGACAGCTATACTCCCGCATCTGTTGCGGATGCCGTCCGAAAATATGACGGCGTCCGACGTAAACAGGCAATTGGAACACTGGTAAAATCCCTTCATATGGATAATCTGGATGTGGTCGCATCATATGGAGAAGATGCTGCGGTTATTCAGAACGGACGAACCGCTCTTCTCCTTGCAGCTGACGGGATCTGGAGCAGGTTGATGGATGTTGATCCCTACTGGGCCGGATATTGTGCGATTCTGGTAAATGTTCATGATATTGCAGCAATGGGGGGCAGGCCGGTTGCAATGGTGGATGTTCTCTCCGCGTCTGATGATACCGTGATGGCAGAGGTTACCAAAGGTATGCGGGATGCGGCCAATGCATTCAATGTGCCGGTAGTCGGCGGACATCTTCACCCTGATGCGTCGTATAATGTGATTGATGTGTCAATTCTTGGTGTTGCCGAACTGGAGAATGTGATTTACAGTACCAAAGCCGCACCGGGAAATGCGATTATTATGGCAATTGATCTAAACGGCCGTGTTCATCCGAGTGCAGGGATGAACTGGGATTCTGTAACTATGAAGACACCGGATGTGTTACGTAAGCAGATTGCGGTGATGAAGGAGCTTGGTGAACATCATCTTTTAACTGCCGGTAAGGACATATCAAATCCCGGCGTTATAGGAACGCTTGGTATGCTGCTTGAGGCGTCCTGTGTCGGAGGTGTGGTTGATCTCACGGCGATTCCCCATCCTGATCTGGATACGTTCGGCATTCCATTTGAACAATGGGTGCGGATGTATCCGGGAATGGGTTTCATAATGACCGCGGAGCAGGAGTCGGTTGATAAGGTGTGCCGGATGTTTCGGGAGACGGGGATGGCAGCGCAGGTTATCGGCACGGTGATAAAAGATCGAAAGCTGACACTGACCAAAGGCAGCGCGTCAACAACAATTTTTAATTTCTGTGCGGAAGGCATAACCAATATATGAGGATAGGTATCGGGTGCGGGGTAGATGCGGCAAAGGTTCTGGCGAGTGCGGCCCGGGTTGCATCTGCCGGAGTAACCATCGTCTGTTACGGGCAAACGGATGACGTATCGCTTGGTAACCCCGGTGACGGTGTTGAGATTTGCAGGTCTGAAAATCCTGCCGTTTTGATGATTGATGATTTATACGCTAAACGAATTGATGCGGCAATTCGCGGATCTCTTCCGGCGAATGAGACACTGAAGTATCTGAAGAGCGTGTATAAGGTTGAACGGCTGGAACGGATTGCCCTGCTTGAAACGCCCGCGGGTGAACGATTTTTCTTTGCACCGGTGGGGGTTGATGAGGGATGGACCGTTGAAGAGAAAATTTCTTTTGTGGCTGACGGCCGAAAACTTGCCAAGGCGTTTGGCATCACAGAAAAAACGGCGATTCTTTCCGGAGGAAGACTCGGAGATATTGGCCGGCACCCAATGGTGGATGCAACGATTCGTGACGCGCAGACGGTGGCAAACGCAACCGGTGCTGAACATCGGGAGATTCTGATTGAGAGTGCGGTAAAGGACTGCGGGGTGATTATTGCACCGGACGGAATTTCCGGCAATCTGATTTTCAGGACGCTGGTGCTTCTGGGAAATGGAACCGGCCATGGTGCGCCTGTTGTAAATATCAGAGATATTTTTGTGGATAGTTCGCGCGCTTCGGCAGGATATGACGGAATTTTAAATCTGACCATTTCTCTTGCCGGAAAAAATACTTGATTATTATGACTTATTTTTATATATACCGCAAATTTATCGATTTTTTAGGAAATGACGTGATGATGTGCCTTCGATACCGATGCACCCGGGGTATCCGGGGCCGGGCCTGTTTTTTTCATGGTTTTTGAGATAGTATTAAATATTATTTTGAACAATTTTTTGATTGGTAATAATTATGGCAGACTTACCGAAAGCAGCAGTCGTGAGACTTGCAAAGAAAGCCGGTGCAGAACGTGTCGGAGAAGACGCGGCAGATGCACTTGTCCTGAAAGCAGAAGCATACATTGAGCAGATCGCAAAGGAAGCTTTTGAGCTTGCAAAACACGCAGGCCGCAAGACTATTAAGGCAGAGGATGTAGACCTCGCCACTAAAAAAGAGTAACTCTCTATACGAGTTTAGTGTATGATACTGCCGGTCGGCCTGCGTGTGAGGTAGCGGTTGCCGGCAATATTTTACGTATCCCTTCAGCTTTTTTAAGAGAGTATATCTTTGCGTAATAAAGAGATGAAATAACCGGAAGATAAATTCATCAAAAAAAAGGTTATGTGTTCTCTTTGCCTGCAACCAGCAGATAACAGAACGCCGCAAGAACCGCCCCGACAACCGGGCCGATTACATATATCGGAAACGTTGTCCAGAGCGCATCAGAGCCGCCAAACAGCAGTGCAATAAAATCAGGCCCGAACGTTCGTGCCGGATTAATCGACCCGCCGGATATATTGCCAATAGCAATAATCACGGCAGCAACGGTGCCTCCTATTGCAAGTCCGGCAAATCCGGGAGCCGCGCGGCGATCAACTGCCACGCCCATAATTACAAGCATCAGAATAAACGTACCGACAATTTCTGCAATCAGTGCCTGCCAGATCGTAATTCCTGCCGCCGGTGCTGTCGCACCCAGTCCGCCAACCGTCAGGGCGTCCATGCCCATAATCAGAATCAGCAGTGCAGCACCAATCACCGCACCAATCAACTGGGCAATACAGTAAACAACCGTGTCTTTTATCGGAAACTTTCTCACTGCACACAGCGCAATCGTTACCGCCGGATTAATATGCGCTCCCGACACAACGCCGATCGTGTAAATCATTACCGTCACTGCCAGTCCGAAAGCAATGGAAATGCCCAGCAGGTCTCCGACGCCGCCAAGAATGCAGACCGACCCGCACCCGATAAACACCAGAACCATCGTTCCGATCAGTTCAGCTGCCGCACGTTTTACAAGGTCCATTACTTCTTGTCTCCGTTAAGGGCGTGGTTGCACTCAGGACAGAGAATCCTTGGAATCTTTGTCTTCAGCTTTTTTGCCGGGAAGGGGTATCCCCCTTCCCATGAATCCACATCTGCCCGAATCATATGTTCCGAACACAGCCCCATCCCGCATACAATGCAGACCCCGGTTGCATCCCGGTCAATACCGAGCTGTTCACAGATGTAGCATTTCATTTCAGATTGCCTCTTTATACTGGCAATACTGGTGGCGGGCACCAACCAGACAGGCCGTTGCACAATTCTTGCACGCCCGTACCGGTGCTGCCGGCTCTCCTTTGTTAAGTGCGATGATGTTCGTCATCATAGTTGCTGTCACCGGTTCGCTTGTCAGCAGACACGGATAATCAGCAAGCCTCATCATAGCAGAAGCACGCACCGTAATTGCACAGGCAGGATACGCATAGCGCTGAGGGTTCATCAGCACCTCATTTGCATGAATCGGAGACAGGTCAACCGGGATACCGCCAACAGTCGGTGCCAGTGCGGCACCGGAACCATTGCGCGCACGGCCCGCAGAGTCCAGAATCTTCCATCCGCGATAAATCATGTCCATGAAATCACAGTTATGCAGCTCGGCTGCCGCACCGCGGGTCGGGTTCAGCATGACCAGATTGTGGAACCGCTTTGTCAGCAGGTCAACGATCATCGGCGCATTAAATCCGTCCATCTCAAGAAGATACTCGGCCGCAGTTGCGGAGGCACCGGTTGCGACATTTAACAGCTGATACGGATTCTTCACTTTGGGAACCGCGGCATCAAGCGTATTTTTCATAACTGCTGTTACCGCTTCAATCGTTGCAAGAATTACATCATCCTTACACATGTTAAACGTCGACTGAGAGATATGGTGGGAAACATCACCAACACAATACGCAGGAATCGTTGCAATATTTGCATAGTGTACACCATCGTCTATAGCCGCCTTAACTACCGGTTCCATTGCCTTACGGTATTCACGCATATAGCGTTTCGGGCTGAACGAGGTCATGTGAACACGACGCATCAGGGCAGCCTGTGCTTCAATCGGGTCGCGATACAGCTCCTGCAGCTGACGGACCTCTTTTCTTCCCGCCTCGGCAAGCGTATCTCCTGCTTCAATGCGTTTTGCAAACAGATCGCCAATACCATACGACGTATTCATGCCCCATGATTTGGCCGCCAGAATAGTTTTCTTGTGGTCTGCCGGTAACTTAGTCTTTGCCAGAATCTGGTTTACCACATTGCTTGTTGAACCCGGCATCAAAGCAAAATCAACCGCACACGTCGGGCCATAGAAACCCGCATAACAGCGTGCCGCCTCTTTGCCGACAATCGCTTCATTCTTTTTAATCGAGTCCGCAAAGAGATCCATGCTTTCTTTAAACGCCGGGTCCTGCTCACCAAGAATGTCAAGGATAACAGGGGTCTGGTAATGCTCAACAAACGGATCGTCTTCCTCCCGGACATGACTCGTCAGCCCGATAAGAACTTTGTAATGGGATTTGACCGATTCTTTGTGAAGGTTGATAACAGCAGCACTCTGCTTCGGCCCTACGGTCATCTTTTCAACAGCCTCAACGTAGGGACGGGCATCCTTCATGTGGAACCGCAGTCCGCGTCTTTTCCTGATGACCTCGATATCTGCCATCTGGGCAGCCATCGCCTCATCAACCATTTTCTGATAGAGATTGTTCATGATAATCACTTTTTTTCTTGTATATTCATTCATTCATTTAATAGATAATAAAGGTTTAGGTGGTTGACCAGATACTATTCAGACAGTATCCCGTGCAATACGAGTGGTCACATACCCAAAAATCGCGGCAATCGCCCCAAAAATGCAGGATGCGGCAATTCCGATACTGGTAAAGCTATCCGCGCTTCCTGATGCGGCCGACGCGATAATAGAGAATAAAGCAATACCTATAACGCCGCCGACATTCATTACCGTATACGTCAGACTGCCCGCCGACCCTTGCGCATCTGCCGGGCAGTGAAGCGTGATACGACGGATACTCGGGCCCTCATTTGCTCCAATTGCAACACCGAGAAGGAACAGTCCGATACATACAACCCATAAAATTTCCATGAACACT
>CAZAWD010000073.1:0-5557 GCA_964488725.1 uncultured Methanomicrobiales archaeon
TGCAGTCGGTCTTGCCGGTATTGGTACTGGTATTGGTGAACAGGGTATCGGAGCAGCCGCAGTCGGTGCAACCGCAGAAGACCGCGGAATGTTCGGTCTTGCCCTTCTGTTCACTGTCCTTCCTGAAACCGTTGTTATCTTCGGTCTTGTCATCGCACTGCTTATCATGTTCCTCTGAGCGGAGCCGCTTGTTATGGGACTTGAGGTAGTAGTTGACGAAATCAAAGCGAAAGGCGATGCAAAAGCTGCCGCTATAAAAGCGGAAGCTGAAGCGCAGGCTAAATCGATCGTCAGTGAAGCCAACCTCCGTGCAGAGGATATCAAAGTTGCAGCCGAGAAGGAAGCTGATGTGCAGGCCGAACGGACTATGGTCCGTGAAGTCGCCAGCGCCAATCTGGTTGTGAAACGTGATCTCTTAAACGCACAAAAAGAACTTCTTGACAAAGTCTATGCCGGCGCAGCTGATGAGATTGCAAATCTTTCGGCCGATGTGCATGCAAAGGCCGTTCGTGAACTCTTAAAGGATGCTGCAAAGCAGATTAAAGAGGGCACGGTCTACACATGTGCGCGCGACGAAGGCGCGGCCAGGACCGCAATCTCCGAGCTGAAAACCCTTTCCGGATTTACGTTTGGAGGAATCACCGCAATTACCGGTGGTATTGTTGTAAAAAGTACCGATGGTCAGCTCACGCTTGACTATTCCTATCAGACCTTTATGAACGAGGTGTGGGAAGCAAGTCTGAAAGACGCGTCGGGAATCTTGTTTGGATGAGGTAAAGAATGACAGAGGTATCGAGCGGTTCAGCCCCATATATCTATGTTTCAACACGTATGCGTGTACGCAAAGCGAAGCTTATCCCTCGCGAAGAGTACATCCGTATGCTGAACATGGGTCTTCCTGAGTTTACCCGACTCATCGAGGAAATGGAGTATAAACGCGAAATCGATGAATTATCAGCTTCGTTTAACGGAGTTGACCTCATTGAAAACGCCATGTCCTGGAACCTTGCCAAAGAGTATCAGAGAATTATTGCTCTGGCACCCGGCGAGATGAAAGGGTTTACCCGAGATTACCTTCACAAGTGGGATATTCAAAATATTCTGACTATCCTTCGAGGGAAGCAGCTGGGTCTTTCCGACGGAAAGATCAAAGCAGTGCTTGTACCTGCCGGTGCGCTTGACGCCGCGGCACTTGACCGTCTGGTCGCTGAACCAACTCTTGACCGTGTGGTCGAGACAATGCCGATTAAAGCTCTGGCCGAAATTCTCAGTGAGAAACTGCCGGCAGCTCTTGAATCGCATTCGTTTGGCGATATAGAAAACGAGTTGTACAAGTATTACTATGCGACGCTCATTAAAGCAGCACGCAGCGGCATGACAGGCGGTTTACCGTTCCTGAAATACGTTACGTTTGAAATCGATGTGAAAAACATTACGAATCTGTTCAGAATCCGTGCTCAGGCCGCAAAAGAGTCTGATACGCACAGTGTCTGGATTGAAGGCGGTGCTTTCAAATCCGAAGAGCTCGAACGTCTGACGACGGTTGAGAATCTGGATGAAGTTGTCGATTCGCTGAAGAAGAAAGTTAAGGTCGCCGTTTTAAACGATGCATTAGAAGAGCTTCGTGAAAAGAAACCGGTGTATGCGATTGAAAATGCCCTGACGGCAGCACAGCTGAACCAGATGGACAGAATGTCAAAACGCAATCCGTTCTCTATTTCACCGCTTCTGGTGTATCTTGAACGGAAGAAATACGAGGTTGCAAATCTTCGCGCTCTTGCCCGCGGCAAACAGGCGGGTTTAAGTGCCGAGATCCTTGAGAAATATCTGGTGATGTAAGGTATGGAGATTGCAGTTATTGGAAAGAAAGAGTTCGTTCTCGGATTCCAGCTTGCTGGCGTTCAGAAGACGTATTCTGCTGAAACTCCTGATAAACTTGCCGAGACTATCTCACGGGTTTTGGATGATGCAAACGTCGGTATTCTTGTGCTGCAAAGCGCAGACCTTGAAACGATTCCGCGTCGCCTGCAGGTAATCATTGAAAATTCTGTCCGTCCTACGATTGTTACAATCGGCGGTCAGGAGGCAGGTCTCTCCCTGAGAGAGCGCATAAAACGTTCGGTGGGTGTTGATTTGTGGAAGTAAGTAGCAAACCAGGAATTCTCAAACGCATTGCAGGACCGGTGGTCACTGCAATTGATCTTGATGCACATATGTATGATGTTGTCAGGGTCGGTAACGAGGCATTGATGGGTGAGGTCATTAAGATCGATGGTGAAGACACCATTATTCAGGTCTATGAATCCACCACGGGTATCCGCCCGGGTGAACCCGTCACAAATACCGGACTTTCTCTCGCTGTAGAGCTTGGTCCGGGGTTATTAACCAGTATCTATGATGGTATCCAGCGTCCGCTGGAAGTGCTTATCCAGAAGATGGGCAACTTCATTTCCCGTGGTGTTACTGCTCCGGGTCTGGACCATGAGAAGAAATGGGATTTCAAGCCGGTCGTTAAAGCCGGGGATGAAGTAAAGCCGGGACAGGTTTTCGGAACTGTTCAGGAAACCCGTTCGATTCTCCATAAGATTATGGTTCCGCCGACTTCAAAAGGCGGTAAAGTCGCTAAGATTTCTGCCGGTTCGTTTACTATCGATGAGATTGTAATCGAGCTTGAGTCCGGTGAGAAGTTTTCGATGATGCAGCGGTGGCCGGTTCGTGTGCCCCGTCCGTATGTCGAGAAGCACAGCCCGAGCATTCCGCTGCTGACCGGTCAGAGAATTCTTGACGGTCTGTTCCCGATTGCAAAAGGCGGCGCAGCAGCTATTCCGGGTCCGTTCGGGTCCGGTAAGACGGTTACGCAGCAGCAGCTTGCAAAGTGGTCGGATGCAGAGATTGTGGTTTATATCGGCTGCGGTGAACGCGGTAACGAGATGACCGAGGTTCTGACCGAGTTCCCGGAGCTTACTGATCCAAAGACCGGTAACTCTCTGATGGAGCGGACTATCCTTATTGCAAACACGTCGAATATGCCTGTTGCAGCCCGTGAAGCATCGGTTTACACCGGTATTACCATTGCGGAATACTTCCGTGATATGGGCTACGATGTTGCATTAATGGCAGATTCAACGTCCCGCTGGGCAGAAGCAATGCGTGAAATCTGTTCACGTCTTGAAGAGATGCCCGGTGAAGAAGGGTATCCGGCATATCTGTCGTCCCGGCTGTCCGAGTTCTATGAGCGTGCGGGTCTTGTTGAGCCGCTCGCAGGCGGAAGCGGTTCGGTTTCCGTTATCGGTGCGGTTTCTCCGGCCGGCGGAGATTTCTCCGAGCCGGTTACGCAGAACACGCTGCGTATTGTTAAGGTGTTCTGGGCACTGGATGCAAACCTGTCGCGTAAACGTCACTTCCCGGCAATTAACTGGTTACAGTCGTATTCCTTATACATGGGTCAGCTGAGCGACTACTACGATGAGAAGGTCTCACCGGAGTGGAACAAGCTGCGTGCATGGTTTATGGAAGTTCTGCAGAAGGAAGCCGAGCTTCAGGAGATTGTCCAGCTGGTCGGTTCCGACGCTCTGCCGGAAGCTGAACAGATTACTATTGAGGTTGCCCGTATGATCCGTGAGCTGTTCTTACAGCAGAATGGTTTCGATCCGGTTGACACGTATTGTGATCTGCCAAAGCAGCTTGATATGTTCAAGATGATTAAGACGTATGCTGATCTTGCGTATGCGGCTCAGTCGTCCGGTGTGTCTCCGGCACAGATTCTTGCGGTTAAAGCAAAGAACGAAATGCCGCAGATTAAGTTCACTAAGGACTACAAGCCGGTGCTTGATAAGATTTACGCTGATATGGACGCCGAGTTTAAGGCGCTGAGGGCCTAACTATGAAAGAGTATAAGACAGTCTGTAAAGTTGCCGGTCCGCTGCTTTTCGTTGAGAAGACGGAGCCGGTCAGCTATGAAGAGCAGGTTTCTCTGGTTCTTCCCGACGGTTCGATGAAACGCGGTCAGGTTCTTGATACGTCTGAAGAGTTAGTTGTTGTTCAGTGTTTCGAGACGACGACCGGTCTGGGCCGTGATACCGGTGTGAGGTTCCTTGGTGAAACCTTTAAGATGCCGGTTTCAAAGTCAATGCTTGGCCGTATTCTTTCCGGAGGCGGAAAGCCGATTGACGGCGGTCCGGATATTGTGCCGGATAAGCGTCTTGATATCAACGGTGCAGCAATTAATCCGTATGCACGCGGATCCCCGAAGGATTTCATTCAGACGGGTATTTCCACAATTGACGGAACAAACACGCTGGTTCGTGGTCAGAAGCTGCCGATTTTCTCGTCAGCAGGTCTGCCGCACAATGAAATCGCTTTGCAGATTGCCCGTCAGGCAAAAGTGCCGGGGTCAACTGAAGAGTTCGCGGTGGTGTTTGCTGCAATGGGTATTACCCGTGAAGAAGCAAACTATTTCATGGCGGATTTCGAGCGGACCGGGGCACTTGAACGTGCGGTTGTGTTCCTGAACTTAGCCGATGATCCGGCTGTTGAGCGGACGGTTACGCCGCGTCTGGCGCTGACGACCGCTGAGTATCTGGCATACGAGCTTGGGTATCATGTGCTGGTTATCTTAACCGATATGACGAACTACTGTGAAGCGCTTCGTCAGATTGGTGCTGCCCGTGAAGAAGTTCCGGGTCGCCGTGGATATCCGGGGTACATGTATACTGATCTTGCAAGTATCTACGAGCGTGCAGGTATTATTAAGGGTCTGAAAGGCTCGGTTACGCAGATTCCGATTCTGACGATGCCGGGTGACGATATTACCCATCCGATTCCGGATTTAACCGGATATATTACGGAAGGTCAGATTGTTATTTCGCCTGAACTGCACCGTAAGGGTATTTACCCGCCAATCAATGTTCTGCCGTCGCTGTCGCGTCTGATGAACCTTGGTATCGGTAAGGGTCTGACCCGTGATGACCACAAGAAGGTGTCTGATATGATGTATTCCGGATATGCGGAGGGTGTTGATCTTCGCGGTCTGGTGGCCATTGTTGGTAAGGATGCATTGTCTGAGCGTGATCAGAAGTTCCTTGAGTTCGCTGATACGTTCGAGAACCGGTTTGTCCGTCAGGGTTCTGATGAGGACAGAACGATTGCCCAGACACTTGATCTCGGATGGGATATGTTTACCCAGCTGCCGGAGTCGGAGCTTGAGAAGCGTATTGACCGTGATCTGATTAAGAAGTATCATCCGAAGTACCGGAAGTGATCTTCGATGGCGCTGAGTGTGAAGCCGACCCGGTCGGAGCTTATTAATCTGAAGAAGAGGATTAAGTTATCCGAGCGGGGGTATAAGCTTCTGAAAATGAAGCGCGATGGATTGATCCTTGAGTTCTTCAAGGTGTTAGCGGAAGCTAAGGATCTCAAGAATGAGCTTGCTGTGAAGTATGCACGTGCACAGGAAATGATTGCAATTGCAGAGACTGTGGATGGCACGATCGGGGTGAAGGCGGCGGCGATGTCGGCGTCTGAGAATCCTCAGATTGATCTGAAGAGTAAGAACATT
>CAZAWD010000074.1:0-5542 GCA_964488725.1 uncultured Methanomicrobiales archaeon
AACACCAGCTCAGGCGAGATTATGGCCGGCAGCCCGGACGAAACGCTGGCGTCCCATCTGGTCCGCCGGGCGGTCGGGTTTGGTATCTCCTGCGGACGAAAAGTTATCGACGCCGACGTTGTCAAAGGAATTCTCTACAGTGATACTGCGGCAATGGTCGGCGACATGCAAAAGGCAATCCGCGTCTGCCGGGAAACGGTATCAAAAGAGAGCGAGCTTTTTGCTATGAACGCCGGCGTTATTGTCAATACCCGGACGCAGTCGGTTGAATACTGTATCGCTGCTGCCGGCCATCCGTTTCCGGGCGTGCGAAATCTCATCTCTGCTCTGCACACCATGGGCGTTGCGGTGTTTATCGCGTCAGGCGACCGCACGGAAAAACTTGAACTTGTTGCGGATAAAATCGGGATTCCCCGTAACCGGGTTCACGGCGTTGCAACGCCGGTGACAAAAGCACAGGTCGTGTCCAGCCTGAAACAGGATTATGACGTTGTCATGATGGTCGGCGATGGTATCAACGATTTATCGGCTATGCGTGCGGCAGATGTGGCCGTGCTGACGCTTCAACAGGCCGGAGAACGCCCGGAAATTCTCCGGCTGACGGCTGATTTTGTTATTCATGATATCTGCGCAGTTCAGGGAATTGTCGATGAGCTGCTCGGCCGGACTCTATGACCACAGACGATCTGCCAAAACTTCGCGGGCGTCAGGGTGAAGAGCGTCTGCGCCGTGAACTGGTGCGCTGTGCAGAAAAAGCAGGCGGAATATTTGCGGTTCCGGACAGTTCTGTTATTCTGCCGACGAAAACCGGCGGTCTGACGGAAATTGATGCGGTTCTTGTTCATGCAACCGGCGTCTATGTGTTTGAAAACAAATGTATGCAGGGCGCGGTTTCGGGCAGGGCAGATGACCGGCTCTGGACGCAGACGGGCGAACGTGTTCTTTCGTTTCCCAACCCTGTTTTGCAGAACCGGCGTCACGCCATGGCCGCGGCCGCATTTCTCGGCGTTGCCGGCGGGTGCGTGACTTCGTTTGTGGTGTTTAATGACGGCTGCGATATTTCCCGTGTCGAGACCGGGCGCGGCGGATGTATTGTTACGGCACTGGCAGATCTCGATACTGAACTAAATCCGCTGCTTGCCGGGCGGGAGGTGTTTTCTGCGAAGGAGGCGGGACGCTTGTGTGATGCGTTGAGGCGGGCAGCGTCGCCAAACAGAAAAATGAGCGCGGAACATGAAGCAGCAATCATACAGGAGCGCCGGAAACGAAGATCAGAACGGAAAAAAGGGAGAGCTCCGCGAGACTGAAAATGGGGCCGGACATCGTTCGTTCATGAACCTATATAGAAGAGGTTAAATGAACTGGTAACCAACCAAAATAACCATGGGTAAATATCCACCTTGTCCGGTCTGTGGAAATGACCTTCTCCGAAGAGATGAACCGGTAACCGGTACGTGTTCATTGTGCGGATGTCCGGTTGAGACAAACAATGTCTGTAAAAACGGACATGTTGTTTGTAATTCATGCTGGTCGAAACCTTTGTTCATGGCAGCAACTGAGCTCTGTATCGCTTCAACCTCTTCTAATCCGCTTGAAATTGCTGAAAAAATGATGGATATGCCAGGATTCGGCATGGGAGGATGCGCACATGCGATGGTGGTTCCATATTCTCTGATTACAGCATATATAAATGCTTACGGAGGTATCAGCATTGAAAAACAACGTGAGATGTATGCAAATATCCGCCGGAGGATAGTGCCGTATCCTACTTCGATGTGTAAAATCGGAGGGGTGTGCGGGATTCTTCTGACCGCCGGAATCGGGTTTATTGATTTCTGTGCCGCTGCCCGGCCTGAGCTTAAACCACATGCAATGGCAAACCATATGACGTCTGAATGTCTGCATATGTCGCGGAAATATAGTCCGCCGGAGAAGTCACTCTGCTGTAAATGTCAGGTATATCTTTCACTGGTACAGAGTACGCAATTTGTCGATAAAACACTTAATATCAAGCTGGCGATGTCGGAACATGTCAGTTGTAAATATTCTGCGAAAAATCCGGATTGCAATGGACAAAAATGTGTCATGTATACCGGTATGAGAATGAAACCGCTCTCCTGATTTTTTATTTTTATTTTTTGATAATGGTATCATCCGCACGCCGGCGTTTCAATGAAAAAAATATTAGAAGAGGGGAAGTTTTTTCTGCATAAATACCGCAAACGCCATATAGACGGTTATAAGTGCGACAATCAGGTTCAGCACACCTGAAACAATCAGGTTGGCACCGACGCCGATGATAAGCGGCGTGATGAAATACGTACAGCCGTAGATGATGAGCATGAGTGCGGGCAGGATACGTGACTCTGTGCGGAGCACGGCAAAGAGGCCGAGCACAATAAACATCGCACCAATAACCGCATACAGCGGGCCGGACACCATCACACCGATTATCTGTAAGAATCCCATTAAGATAAACATCACCGGGGTGAACCGCATTTTTCCAACGGCCCAGAGAAGCACGCCGGTAAAGATAAGCATTGCGCCGCAGAGGGAATCAATTACCAGTGCTGATTCAAAGGAGATGTTACCCAGATAGACAAACGCCCATACCGCTGTGCTGATGCCAAACAGCAGATAGCCGAGCACCGAGCCGCCCGCCTTAAAGTCGGTGACCACATCTGCTTTCAGCAGTGCGCCGCCGGGAAGGTTAATGCGTTCTGATGCACAGGCAAACGCGAAGTAGAGGGCCACAACGCCCAGAATGAGATCAAGAAGTAACGCAGGAGTGAATATTGTGATAAGGCCTATCACTCCAATGAGTGCCGGCATAATAAACAGCAGATATTTTTTCCTGTCTTTTGCGGTGAGAATTATCAGGGCAAGAATCAGGAGGAATATATTGATGATGAATTCTGATCCGATGACTGTGGTGTATGCCTTAGTTGCAAAGAACATCCCTATCAGCAGAAAGATAATTGCAGAAAGGTCCCGGTTTTTCAGCACAATCAGAATTACGCCGGTCAGAATCAGGAGCAGGGCAATGATTTTCAGGCAGGCATCTGCTATAACGGTAAAGGCGGCGGGTTCAATCCCGCTTACCGGCATCATCGCAAACAACAGGGCCTGAAATGCAATGATGAAAAACCCCGCACTCATTGCGTAGTTTCTCATCTCGGTTTTTTGAATTTCATCCATACTAACAGAATAGCGCGGATAGAATATAAAAGTATAGGAATGCTGCGGGTCAATAGCGGGTTATATTTTTAATATTTCCCCTCCTGAAAAATCCGCCGGCCGGACGATACAAAATAATATATAGGTTGCTGATTCTATTATTTTACTATGAAAAAAATATGGGTTCTCCCCCTTACAGCCCTCTTTTTGTTCGGCTGTATCCTTGCGGCGGGCTGTGTTTCGCAAACCACCCCCGTAGAAACAGCGGATGTGCCGGTTCAAACGGTTACATTTGAAAAAAACGGGACGACCTACAATATCGGCGAGTCGTTTCAGGTAATCCTGCCGTCTAACCCGTCAACCGGTTATGACTGGTATATAACAGAATCCGACGGTCTGAACATCACCAAATCATTCATCCCCGCCGAAAATGCGGTGACCGGTGCTGCCGGCCATACGGTTATTACCATCACCTCCCTGAAACAAGGGACATACAAATACACCTTCGAGTATAAACGCGAATGGGAAACCGACGAGCCGCCGCTCTATGTCTATAAATGTGTGCGGACCTGTGTGCCAAGTAGTGAGCCGGCGTTAACCACCCCCCGCGGTACAGTAGGTATTGATGGCTCGGTTAACCCGGCGATCGGTGAAATCGTAAAAATCACCACCACCGTATCGCCGACGGCCGGCTATACATGGTCACTGGCAGGAGGCAGCAATCTGGAAGTCATCAGCTCAGAGTATACAGCGTCAGCTGACGGGTCTGCCGGCACCTATGTATGGCTGGTCACCTCCAAAACAGCAGGAAGCTACCTTATCAGAGCGGTTGAACAGCGGCCCGGAGAGCTGGATGCGCTGACGACCTGCAATGTCGGCATTACTTTCATCGACAAAGAGGCAAACCACGCATCCGGATTCGGCTTTAGATAACGCTGAGCATTCACCCTTCCCTTTTTTGAAATTTCGGTACGTCGGATGTCTGCAATTGAAAAAAGTATTATCAGAAGCAGTTATCTCCCCCTCCCTTTTCATATAGGAGGGGGAGGAACAGTTACCTTAAAAGAGCGGAAGCTTTCGCTGACCAAACACCGCGAACGCGAGATAAACAGAAATCAGCGCCGTCGTCAGATTCAGAACGGCTGACACAACCGGCACCGCCGAAGATCCAATGGAAATACTGCTGACAAACGCCGTAAGGCCGTAGAGAATCATCATCAGTGCCGGCAGAATCCGCGATTCTGTACGGAGCAGCGCAAACAGACCGAGTACGATGAACATCCCGCCGCCAACATACAAAAGTGTGCCGGTCATGAACTGACCGATATAGACGAGGAATCCCATTAAGATAAACATCACCGGCGTAAACCGCATCTTGCCCACGGCAAACAGCAGAACGCCGGAGAATATCATCATAGATCCGCAGACGGAATCAAGTACGAGTGCTGCTGCCGATGACGCGTTAAAGAAATAGACCGCGGTCCAGACCGCCGTGCTTACGCCGAACAGCAGATAGCCCAGAACCGACCCGCTCGCTTTGAAATCGGTGACAACATCCTTTTTCAGCAGTGTGCCGCCGGGCAGAGCAATGCGTTCTGATGCACAGGCAAACGCAAAATAAAGAGCCGCCGCAGCGATAACTGCAGGTATTACCATTACCGTGGCCGGAATAATATTTCCCAGCCCGATAAGTGCCGGAAGGATAAACAGCAGGTATTTTTTCGTATCTCCGGCCGTGAGAATGATCGCTGCCAGAATCAGCATAAAGATACCAATAACAACCGACACTGTAATTTTATCCTGAGATAAACTCATAAAAGCAAATAACATGCCGATCATGAGGAACGTAATCGCTGTCAGGTCACGATTTTTCAGAACAATGAGAATAACGCCTGTCAGAATCAGCAGGAGCACGGTGATTTTAGAGACCGCATCCAGAATCAGAACAGGCGGCATCATTATCATCAGCAGATACTGCATTGCAATAACAAAGAACCCGGCCGCCATTGTGTAGTTCCTCATCTCCGTTTTTTGTATCTCATCCATGAGGTAATAAGTATGCACGGAAAATAATTATGTGTTATGCCTGCCGTTCACAGAAATTACTATATACCATGCTGATTCTAATATTCTAATATGAAAAACACCTGGATTATTTCTCTTGCAGCCGCCTTCCTCATCGGCTGTATCCTTGTGGCGGGCTGTGTTTCGCCGTCCGAACCCGCAAAATCCGCGGGCGACCCGGTTCAGACGATTACGTTTGAAAAAAACGGGACGACCTACAATATCGGCGAGTCGTTTATGGTGACGATGCCGTCGAATCCGTCGACCGGCTATGACTGGTATGCAAGCGAGACGGGCGGCC
>CAZAWD010000075.1:0-5528 GCA_964488725.1 uncultured Methanomicrobiales archaeon
ATTCCATAAGAGATAGAGCGGAATCTCGATGAGGTTACCGGTCTCATCTGTTTTCAGTGCCGCATTCATGAGGCTTGTGCGCAGAGCAACAGTCGGATGATACTGTGTTCTATATGCTGCAAGACTGCGTGACCGGGTATTTTTTGCGGCTTTCACTTCCACAGGAATTACCATAAGGCCGCTTTGAATGACAAACTCAACTTCTGATTCGTTGTGTTTCCAGAAATACGGCCGGGTGTCTCCGGCGGTCAGGATTTCCGTCAGCACGAAATTTTCGGTTAAGGCCCCCCGCATGTCCGAGACGACCGGCACTGCCGCGGTAACACCCGCCGCGGGAAATGCCGAGAGAGAACGCAGAAGCCCCGCGTCACAGAGGTAAATCTTGAAGTTTGTTGTATCGGCACCAAGCGACAGCGGAATAGCAGGTCGTTCAACCTTTTCAACCTTCAAAACAATGCCGGCCGCGATCAGCCAGTTCAGCGCATCTTCGAGGTCACGTGATTTCATTCCTTTTTTTACATGGGAGAAGATAAATTTATGATTGTCTTCTGCCAGCTGTTCGGGAATGGCCCGCCAGATGAGGGTGAGTTTGGGAAGAAGTTCGGCCGGAGCATATTTCATAAAGTCTGCTTCGTAGCTGTTGACAATCGCCTGAAGGGTGCGGTCGGTTTCGCTGATGCTGCGGGTTTCCACCCAGCGGCTGACCACTTCGGGCATGCCGCCGGTTATCAGATATTCATGATAGAGGGCTTCCAGCAGGGCGGATGCGGAAGCTGAAACCGGTTTGCCGGGCTCAAGCGATTCCAGATAGATGACCATGTCTGATTTTCCGCACGCCATCAGAAATTCTCTGAAGTTCATCGGGTAGAGGGTGAGGGAATCGACTTTGCCGACCGGAAATGAGCCGGCGCTTTTGGCAAGGTGAACGCCGAGAAGCGAACCCGCACAGGCGATGTGGAGCTGCGGCATTTCTTCGCAGAAATATTTGAGTGCGGTCAGTGCCGGCGCACAGAACTGAATCTCGTCGAAGATGACAAAGGTTGTGCCGGGCACAATTGTTCTGCCGCAGAGGAAGCTGAGCTCTTTGAGGATGCGAACCGGGTTGAGATCGGGCTGAAAGCAAAGGGCAAGAGGCGTGTTGTTTTCAAAACTAAAGTAGACGACATCTGAGAAATTATGCCGGCCGAACTCTTTAAGAATCCATGTTTTGCCGCACTGACGCACGCCCCGTAATAGAAGCGGTTTGCGATGCGGTGCATCTTTCCAGTTTTCTAATGCAGTATATATGTCCCGTTCCATGAGGTGCCTCAGTTAAGTCGCTATTAGGTGTTATGTATACACCTTTCTCCCACTTAATTGTGGCGGCTGCGGCAGCCGGCCGTGAAAAGAATAGACAGTTTGATATTCTGTCCACGCGAATAGAATTACGCATTTTTTAGATGCGAGGGTATCCAAGTGGCCAACGGAGGCTGACTCAAGATCTGCTCGAAAGTCGTTCGCGGGTTCGAATCCCTCCCCTCGCACTTTCCTTTCCATACCTTTTTTATGTATAACAAATAAGCATACTATATGATTAAGGTCGCAGTCAACGGATATGGGACCATCGGTAAACGTGTTGCCGATGCGGTCGCCTGCCAGCCTGATATGGAAATTGTCGGCGTTTCCAAAACAAAACCGGGTGCTGAAGCGCATGTAGCCATTCAGCGCGGCTACCCGTTGTATATTGCTGACATCAGCAAAAAACCGGCATTTGAAAAAGCCGGCATACCGGTTGCCGGCAGTGTTGAAGACATGATTCAGAACGCTGACATCGTCGTCGATGCCACGCCCGGAGGAATCGGCGTCTCCAACAAAGAACTGTATGCCAAATACAACAAAAAAGCCATCTGGGAAGGCGGCGAAGATCACGAAGTCGCCGGATTTTCATTCAACTCCTCCTGTAACTATGCCGAAGCCGCCGGCCGGCAGTATGCCCGTGTTGTCTCATGCAACACCACCGGGCTATGCCGTATCATTCATCTGATTGACACCGCGTTCGGCGTAAAAAAAGTGCGGGCAACCATGGTGCGCCGCGGCGGCGATCCGGGCGACATCAAGCGCGGGCCGATTGACGCCATCGTCTTAAACCCGGTCACCATCCCGTCCCATCACGGCCCCGACGTACAAAGCGTGCTGCCTGACATTAATATCGTTACCTCGGCCATGATTGTGCCGACGACCTTAATGCACATGCACTTCCTCAACATGGAATTAAAGAACCCGGCAACCAGAGACCAGGTCATTGAGCTGATAAAAGCCCATTCCCGTCTGGGCCTCATTCCCAAATCCAGCGGTATTACCAGCACCGCACAGCTCAAAGAATACTCCAGCGACCTGCTGCGTCCCCGCGGCGATGTCTGGGAAAACGGAATCTTTGAAGATTCGATCTCCGTTCTGGACGGCACCGACCTGTATCTGTTCCAGGCGATTCATCAGGAAGCTGATGTGGTTGTCGAGACCGTTGACTGTATCCGTGCAATGTCCGGAACCGTCGCGTCCGCTGCTGAATCGATTCAGATGACCAATAAAGCAGTTGGCTTAACCGCCATCCGCTGATTTTTTATGGAGTTCCCGCAGGTAAGCGCCGATAAAACGCATCATGTGTTTAACGGCACCCCTATCTACGCAGCGCGTTTCTCGGCGGTCGGGCCGTTTGTGTTTCCGGGCGTTGCCGCGGTCCGCGACGCATCCGGTGCATACCATATTGATTTTTCCGGAAACCCGCTGTATGCTGCCCGCTATGCATGGACTGATGAATTTTCCGGCGGCCTTGCTCTCGTGCGCCGCTCCGATAAGATGTACGGCTACATCGACGAGTGCGGTGAAACAGCCATTGAGTGCCGGTTTGTCTGGGCCGGCCGGTTTAATGACGGCGCAGCCTGTGTCTACTCCGCAGAGTCCGGCGCGGCGCATCTGACAACCGCCGGCGAACTGCTCTATAATACATGGTATCTGGACGTCCGACCCTTTAAAGAAGGAAAAGCACGGGTCCGCGATGAAACCGGATGGTGGTATATCGACCGGACAGGCACCGTGCTTGCACCGGCACCGGAACCGGCCGACTCATATCCCCGCGGGACGGTGCGTGAGGTGCCGCCGGAAAATAAAATTGCGGAGATTGTCAACGCGGCATCATACGATGCCTGCGTCGTGCTTATCCGGCATGCGGAACGCGAACCGTTTATGCGGGGCGAACCGGGTTCGGAAAAACCGCTGACCGCCCGCGGCCATGCAGCGGCAAAGGCGCTGGGCGCATCCCTGCCCGCGGCCGCCGCCGTCTATGCAAGCCCCATGAAACGGTGCATGGACACGGCGCAGGACATAGCGCCCGGCCTGACGGTAACGCCAAGCACCCAGCTGGGAGATCCCGGCGCGTATATTTACGACAACGCTGCCAGTCATGAATTTTATATGAACACCGAACTGGTTCCGGCCATCCGCGGCTACATTCGCGGCTGTCCGCTGCCGGGTCATTACACGGCCGCAGACGGAACCGCCCGGCTCCTTGAATTCCTGAAATCCGTGGCTGTTTTTGGCCGCGTTGTTGTCTGCGTCACGCACGATGCGTTTGTCGTTTCGTTTATTGCAGCCCTGACCGGCTGCCGGTTTGAGCACGACTGGATTTCATTTCTGGATGGCTGCGTGCTGTTTTGCACAAAGGGCAGATGGCGGCTGGTCTGGCGCTGCGGGGAGGTGATGCTGTGAAATTTTCATCAGCGTTACTTGCTGTCAGCTCCATTACACGTTCGCGGGAATTTTACACCGCCGTCCTTGGTCAGCACGTCATCTATGATTTCGGCGAAAATGTGGCGTTTGAAGGATTCTGCCTACAGGATAAAAAACTCTGGGCGGATTTTTTGCAGGTTTCCCCGGATGCAGTCGTGTTTGGCGGCAACGATGCCGAGCTGTATTTTGAGACGGAAGAGTTCGATGCGTTTCTTATCCGGCTGAAGGAATCGGGAGCCGCACTCGTCGCGCCGCCGCTTGAACACAACTGGGGTCAGCGGGTGGTGAGGTTCTACGACCCCGACCGCCATATTGTTGAGGTGGGAGAGGCTATAGCGCAGGTGTGCAGGCGGTTTCTTGCCGCCGGCATGACCATGGAAGAAACCGCGGCAAAAAGTCAGATGCCGGTTTCGTTTGTGCAGGAATGCATGCAACAATAACTTTCATTTTTTTCGCAGTTAAGCAGAGCGTTATATGCCTTCAGACCCAATAGATGAGTACCTAACGTTTGAGAACTATGCCCGAAGATAATGTAGTTGTACTGGAGCAGGGGTCAATTGAAGCCCAGAAGATTGCAAAGGCCATGTCATCTCCTACTTCATCAGATTTATTTAATACGCTTTCCGCGACACCGATGAGTGCAACGGCTCTTGCCGAGCGGACGGGTTTTCCACTGACAACCGTGAAATACCATCTGGAAAATCTTCTCTCCGCCGGACTTATCGAGGTCGTGAATACCCGCTGGAGCGCAAAAGGACGCGAGATGAAAATATATGCGGTAAAAGATCAGGTGGTAGTGCTGGCACCGCGCAAACGCGTTGATGTGCGCGGGATTGTCGAGCGCTATGGTGCAATTGCCGGTGTGCTTGTTATCGGATGCTCGCTGGCACTTGCAATTCCGCAGACCCTGATGCAGTTTGCCGGTCAGAGCGGGACTGCCGGTGTGCCGCTCTTAAAAGAATCCACACAGTTTGCCGCCGAAGCGACGAACGAACTCGTGGTGGCGGTGAGTGCGGGTGCAGCGCCGGCGGCACTGCCGGGCGTGCATGCGGCAATACAGCTGTTCTTCGTTGCAGCACTGGTTGTGCTTGCGGTTATGATGGGGTATGAACTCTATAAAGTCCGGCGGACCTGAGTCATTCAAGCAGGAGTTTCATCAGGGCAGGGCCGCATATCTCTTCCGCTTTTTTTCGCTGCCCGTCATCCATACCAGAAAAAAGAATTTTTAAACCCCTCGCCGTGGTAAAAATACCGATACGTTCCGTGCGGGTGAGCAGCCCTTTTGTTTCAAGGTCGGCAAAATATGGCAGAACATAATAATGCGGCACCCCCAGCTTTTCGGCGATGAGCCGCGTGGTTGGAAACCGGATGGCAGGTTGTCCGTCTGCAACCCGCACGGTTATTTCATTGGATGCAAGAAGAAGGTCGCGGGCACAGGCAATAATTCCCTCTTCAGAAAGTTCAAATCCCATCAATATCTATTGATATTATGGGACAACAAACAGCATAATAGTTATTACCCGGCCCGGCAGACCACGGCCGCATCTTTTTTCCATGATACGGCAACGCGGGACCCGACGGCGAAATTATTTCCAAACTCTTTATATGGCATCCTCACAAAAAAATCCACGCCGGCCCACACGCTGACTTCAAGGAATGCACCGCGGCGTTCAAGGGAGGTAACCGTTCCCAAAAGACCGGATGATGCGGGGCCGATAAGAATGTCTTCCGCCCGGATAAGTACGGCAGCCGGCCCGTTGATC
>CAZAWD010000076.1:0-5499 GCA_964488725.1 uncultured Methanomicrobiales archaeon
GATGACGAACTGCGCTGTCATTTTATAACGTCTCATTCCGCTTCCACCTTCCAGCACATCTGGCTAACCGTGCACTTCAATCGCTTCTTTGGGCAATCGTCTGGAATCCCATCACACATCATAGCATGGTGATCTTTTCCGGGCAGGTATCTTCCCCAGCTAATTAATCGCTCGCATTTCTTCATACACTATAATAGGCATTAAGAGTTAATAAGAGTTTCTATACACTTTCTAAAAAAGACTTCCCCACCCCGCCACCCAAACGCAGAAATGGCGCGGGTTCTGGTCCCTGTGGGCGGTGAGAGGGGTGGGAAGGGTGATGCGTGGTGGCAACAAGCGCGTGTCGTGCTTGCACCCAGTGAAATCACACGGGCTTCTATCTCCTTCAATGCCGCCAACCATTAAAACCCCGCATACGCATTCGTGATTACAATGTTGCTTCTCCGTCATTTACACCACCTCCACCTTATACCACGCTGGCAGATACGCCCAGTTGCCGCATTCGTCCAGCATATACCACATCTCGCCATCGGTCAGCAGGCATTCGATGTCGCAATACGTCAGCCTGTCTGAAAGCCCAGCGTCGATGCAGAGCTGCTGCAATCCGTTCAGGTGTGGGTCGTATCCAGATGTGTATTGTTCTCCGGTGCGGGTGTTGGATATGATAAGTGCGTGTTTGAGGCGCGTGTCGTGTGGGCATGGTTTGAAACACCACGTCTCACCGTTGCACACCCTTCCAGCAGTTGCTCCGGTGTTGGTGTAGTCAATATATTTATTGCACACGCACTCGTGCTCGCACCGCTGGCTGGGGGGTGTGGGGGTCATGCCAACTCCACCAATACCAGTTTCTTCATTTTGAACCCAGCACCCAATGCTTCAAGCCACGGCAGTCTCGGCTCGAAAGTTGCAAACAAAGCAATTGATTCTTTCTCGGTATCTGCTACTGTCTTTGTGAGCAGTCCGATTCCAGGCATATTTACACCGTATGCATACTTGGCTTTCATCCCCGCCCACCCCCTGCGGGCGCGTCGTCGCCAAAACTCATCTGCCCGTGCCAATTACACACATCGCAATCCCTGGAGCAGTTCATAGGTACGTGCGTCACCGGACACCACGCGCCTACCAGGATTGTTGCGCCTTGGCCGAATGGATATTTGGTTGCGGGTCGGGGCATCATTCGTCAGTCAACCCCGCTAATCCGAAATACTCTTTACCATTGCAGACTACCACAACCAGCCCGCTTGTAGTGTCGTCGTGCATTTTGTTTTTCGGCATTACGATAAGTTCAATCTTGCCGAGCTCGTCAATCTCGTTTATCTGTTCGAGCAAGTCTTGAAACAGCACTGGATCGAACGTGCCAACACGTATGGCTTTCTTGCCTTGGTATTTCTCAACACGCTGGATATAGTCTGCGTCAACCCTCGCTACTGGTTTCGCTGGGTCGCTCATAACTCATCCCCACTCTTTGGGAAAATGTAATTGCCATACTTGTCTTTACCGATTGGCATCTGCACCTGAACACCAGCAAGTATCATAGCTTTCATAAGTTCCGGCTCGCTTGGGTCCCAGTTGAACACCTCATCTCTGTCTGGTCCGGTTAATACCATCCCTGCATCACCGCCTTTTCCCGCTGTTCTCGTTCATGTGGACACAGATGCCATCCCATGAGTCAATTCGCTTTGGTGAGATGAGTTTAATCTTTGTGTATCTCCCTTCGTAGTCATCAAGGCCATGCCCGTCTTTACCGAACCCCATAACTTCTGACAGGAGTCTGCATTCCTTCAGCGTGAGTTTCCTGATTGACTGGTCCTTCATTATTTATCACCATGCTCAACAACACCCACTGCAAAGATGCATTGACAATCCTTGCAACGGTAATACCAAGTTCCTGACCGTGCTAATGCTGATGGCGTCATTGTCGATTCTGTTTCTTCTGATTGGCAATCCGGGCAATTGTATCCTGACCTCATACCCGCGCCTCCGCGATACGGTGGGGAGTCATTGTAACCTCGCCATCACTTGCTCAATGCTACGGTAGGGCATCCAGTAAGATGCCTTTCCCGTAGCGACAAGGTAATGCCGATGCTGGTGCAGCTTCCGGCTTACCGTTCCCTGTGGTCGCTTTGCGATGGTAATCACTTCCGCTGTTCTGCTTCCGCGTCGATGATCTTTTCTTTACTGAGATCGTGAACTGGCACTTTGGTATATTTTTTCTTCTCAGGTTCCGGAGTGATATCGCGCATCTCCGGTTTCTGCGGAGCTTCCGGCATCTCATCGGGTGAGAAGATGCCGCTGATCTGGAATGCCTTGCGGAGCGCCTGTGCTTCGGCTACCTTTACAATCATAGTAGTGCCGTGCGTAAGCCACGTCCCTTGGTTCCGGTTGTACTCTTTCATGTTAACTTCGACGCAGAACGGATGTGACATATCTTTGCGGTATACCTTTGCCCACCCGATGACATTGGTTCCTTCGGTGCGGAACCCGCTTTCCATTCCGTCGAACGCCCCGCTGCGGTGAGCGATTGCAAGGAACCCATCCCTGCCTGCGAAGATGCTGGCTGGTTTGTTGTCGCTGTATTTGACTGCCCATATCTGTTTCAGTAGGGGATCGAGCCGGTATGTCTTTGCCTGGTACAGCAGGAGTTTGAATTCGTCGTCGGTGCATTTCGGTGCGGCAATGTTCTTGATAAGAGTGATTTCATTGACGGACCATTCTTTGGTTACGAGATCGTTAGTCATTCTTCACCTTTTCGATTTCCATGAGTTTTTCAAGTCTGCGGTTCACTACAAAAGAGTATGAACGGTTTGTTATGGACATCTCAGATTTGATATCCTCATATACTCTTTCTGATACATTTGCCGAACGTACTGGCATACATATTATTGTTGTTATTATTACTATTAAAACTTGTTGTTGTTACAGTAATTGTTACTATGTTTATTATTTATTATTGCTGCTGTTGCAACTGTATCATAATCGTTCATCGTCGTGAACGATTTAATGAGAGATGCCTGACAGATTGATGCTGACACATAAAGCATCATTTACCAATTCTATAATTTGCTTTTTCCCTCGTGGGGTAGTTTCCAGATTTGACACTTAATGTGTCAGACTAAAAATTTATCGAATTTCTATGTTGTGAAACACCGATCCCTTTTCTTTATGTGATTTTTTAAACCCGCGTTCTTTCATTTCAATTGAGAACTTTCTTGGACCCATCTCTTTCTCATTATTCTCCTGTGCCCATTGCCGATATTTACGGTAAAGTATTGATGACAATGTTACAATATCTCGCTTCATAGCATCCTCTTCTGTTGCAACATAACAACAGTCTTGGATAAATTCGTGGAGGATATCCTGTTCCTCTTTAAACTCTTTCACTGCGTTCTTTACGGCAGTGATATCTTCCAATCCCTCTTTCTGGAATTTCTTTAACCCTTCGATCTCCCAGTTAAATATTCCAGACAACTCTTCTTTGTGCCACCCGAGAATAACAGACTGGTCGATAATCTCTTTACCAGATATCACCTCCTCGAAGGGAATAAGTTTAAGACGGCGCATTAGTGAATGTGTGAAGTCATTCAACCCTGGGGGGTGGTTGAATGCCCACCACAATTTAAGCTGGGGATAAAACTGGAATTCCTCTTGGAATAAAAATCTGGCTGTGACCTGATCGCCGCCAGATAACTTCTTTACAAGCTCTTCATCAAGAATAGTTCCCTTTGCATTCTCTGACGCCGCAACAAACCGAACACCCGGCAACCGTGCGATGTCGTTTCTCACAGAATCGTTCTTCTTTGTAATAAGTGAACTCGAATCTATTGTTGTCCCGTAATCCCCAACAATCATACGCTGGGTTTCGATAAGGGTGCTTTTTCCGTTAGCGCCAGATCCATATAAAAGAAATATCGCCTGCTGGCTTATCTCACCAGTGAGAGAATATCCCAATGCTTTCTGAATATATTCTATAATCTGATCCTTATCTTTGCGGGACTTGAAGATACGATCAATAAACTTCAGGAACTTGGGGCAGGTCGCAGATGGATCATAATTGTATCCAACCTGTTTTGTAATGAAATTCAGTTTGTCGTGCTGTAAGAACATATGGTTTTTTAAATCATAAGTCCCGTTCAACATATTGAAAAGATATTTATCGGAATCAAACTTTTCCATCTTTACTGCAACTCTTGGGTCAGACGATGCGAGATTAAGACAAGCGTTGACATGCTCGTTTTTCTCGCATTGGACCGCCCACTTTGCAGCCTTTTCTCTGGACTCTACCGACTGGAGATATTTGGTTTCATTGTAAATAGAAAGAAGTGTTGCCTTTGCAAGTTCCTTTGCCTCTCCTAAAGAATCCTTTGACCAGAACCCATTACCATCCCAGATATACCACGATGTATTCTGATGGCAATAGATCATGTCACCAGACGTTTTCTCTATTAATCGCTCTGCATTCCCGAAATCAGTAAAATGCCAATTGCCATATACAGAATCAACTTTGAATTTCTTTGCTGGCTCCTGGTCAACAATGGGTTTCTTTTGCGGTATCGCTGCTGGTTGAACAACCGTGTCGCGTTTGCGTAGTTCCTCTGCTCTAGATGCAATGCGTGCCTTTTCCCGCGCTATTAATCCTTGATAGAAAATAAACTGTTTCTCTAATGGTTGTTCTGGCGGGAAGAATTCCGGATGCGTTTGTTTATACTCAGTAAACTCTTTTGGGAATTCCATTCAGAACCCCCTATTATTTTTCGATGAAGTTTTGTGCGTGAACTCTATCATGGTTTCGTGTCCCGCGAACTCTGTGTCCTTTCGCATGAGTAAGTCCCGGGGGCTGTTCCCCCGGTCGTTGCGGGACACGAATCCGCATCACTATATTATTTTATATCCTTATCAATTTTATCAACCCTCTCATCCCTCTCGCGCAGCCGTGCAACCGTCACGCGGATGATGCGGGCGAAGTGGGCATGCCAGTTAGCGCGGTCGGTGCGGGCGGTCATTCCTTCAATCTCCGTAACAGCGACGCGATGATACCGACATCGACCACATCAAGAGCTGGCGGTTCCATGTTCGGCATCTTCACGGCGTTGTCGTATTTCTTCTGCCGCGACTCTGCTTTGTCGGTTCGTTCCTTTTCTTTCAGTTGGGGTTTGATATGCTTAATGAAATTAATATCGCGTTTCATTTCCGTATCCTCTTAATATGGAACATATAATGCCCGCCAACCTGCGAGCGATACCAGAACAGTTGCCAGAATGTAGGGAACGGTCCAGCCAACTCTTCCAGCGCAGATACAATACTCTCGCATCCAGACCATCCGAGCGTATGAAGTTCAAGGCAACCTTCGTCGTGGTTGCGGAACCGCCATCGGAACGAACCATTAACCCAATTCTCGCAAATGTAATCCGCGAATTCAAATGGGTCGTCTTTCTGGAAATCGAACTTCTTAATGCGTTCAAGGGTTTCTTCTGTTGGGGAGCCGTGGTTGTCAATCATTCC
>CAZAWD010000077.1:0-5494 GCA_964488725.1 uncultured Methanomicrobiales archaeon
AATCAAATTCCACACAACCTGACCTGCAGCGGAACCGGAAACATAACCATTGTAGAGAGCACAGAGTCGTATGGATACGGCATCTACTGTACCGGGGACCTCACTCTTGACGGTGTTGAGATAAAGATTAAATCAAATGCCAGCGGCCTCTGGGCAGGAAAGGATTTGAAACTGAAAGACAGCAAAGTTACCATTAATGTCGGCCCCTCTGCCTATCACTGTCTTGTAACCAACACCGGCACCATCACACTGGACAACACCACCCTTGACGGCACCGCTGTCCTCACCCCGGTTTTCAACGGAGTCAAATACATATCCAGCAGTGCAATTCTTCTCTCCGGGAGGACAACAAGCCATCTTATCGTGAACTCAGGGACAATAAACCTGAGCGGATACTATGGGATTGAAGGATCAACTAACGGAGAATCAGATATTATCATTAACGGCGGCAGCCTCAACATTACCGCAGGCGAGAAGGCCATCCACAACCTCAGCAGTGAGAAAATCACAATCGCATCGGGCTTGAAAACCACCGGCTCACCGGATGGAAAAACCTACATCATCTCATCCATTGTAAGCGCTGACATCTGCAATGCAACCACACAAACAACGCTCACCGACACCACCGTTTCCGACCTTGCCTACAAAGGAGCATACACGGTATCTGCCAAAAATTTCAAAGACACCTATGGAAACACAATCACCGCGGCAGCCAGTGATTATACCTGGAAATCTGATGACACAGCCATCCTTTCCGTCAGCAAACAGGACAACGGAAACGCCGCAATCATCGGCCTCACGCCCGGAAAAACAAACGTCAGCCTCCTGAGGGCTGCTGATGGGAAAATACTTGCCAACGTCACCTTCGACGTACAAAAAGCAGTATTGACATCAGCAGACTTTACCCTCACCCCTCTCTCGGCTGTCTACACCGGAAGCGACATAGTAGTTTCCGTCACGGAGAAATCCGAAGGGATGGGAACCATCTCCAACATAACCTACAATAAAAAAGAAAATGCCAGCGCTCTTGGAACATACACCATCCGCGTCAACGTAACAGAAGGTGCAAACTACACCGCCGCCTCTCAGACAGAAGCCGGAACCTTCACCATCACGCCCAAATCAACCCCGGTATCATCCGGCGGCGGAGAAGATACCGGTGCCGGCAACTATGACTATTATCCGCGCACCGTAACCGACGGCGGAGAAGTAAACTTTGGAACAAGCCCGGTTGTTTCCGGCGTCACCCTCCCCAAAGGAACCAGCGGTGATGTGATACTGATCGCCAAATCCGGCGAACCCGCACCTGCCGGACATGAAAGCTACCTCGTCTTTGAAATCAACATCCCGCATTACATCGACGGTACAGCTGCCGAAATTAAGTTCCACATCCCAATCGCCGAACTTGAAAAAACCGGACATACCGCCGCCGACATCTGCCTCTATCACAAAGATGCCGAAAACTGGAACGCGCTTTCAACCACCTACACCATTACTGACGGCATAGCCTACTACACCGCTGCTACCCGTGGTTTCAGCCCGTTTGCCATCATCTTTGAACAAGGAGCCGCACTCAAACAGAACAGCGTCATCATAGATCCGGTCGTCACACAAAAACCGCCGCCCGCAAAAACAGCTGAACCCCTGACAACAACAGCGCAGCCCGTAACAACAACTGCACCCGAACAGACCAAAAGCCCCGCAGGCATAATCAGCTTACTTGCCGGACTCGGTGCCGCGATATTTATTCTCAGAAAAAATAACAATCTCTAAAAACTTTTTTTACGGCACACTGCCGAAAAACAATAACAAAAAATAAAAAATATTTTTAATTTAGTAGCGGTTGTGCTGTCTCGGCGCTCTGTGCTTTGGGAGGCAGTCTCTGCAGTAGACAGGTCTGTCCTCAGCTGGCTTAAACGGAACCTCGCACTCTTTTCCACAGTCAGAGCAGACTGCTTTGAACATTTCACGCGGACCGTCGTCGTTGAAACGGCGGTTTCCGCCGTTGTTGTAACTATTTCTTTCCATGATAGGATTTCCAGCGAATTATTTTACTGATAATAATAACAAAGGGCCGAGAGCCGATTGATAATTTCTCAAGTGAATAACTGCGGTTCATTATACGCACGATCAGGATAAATACTTACGTGTCGGAGAAGACAGTTCTTTTCTATCAGAAGAGCTAATATATACAGATATATTTTTCGTGGGGAAAAAACACGTGAAAGAAGTCTCAGAAAACTACGTCCCAAAAGAAGTGGAAGAATCCGTCCGCTCCTACTGGGAAGAAAACAATACCTATCGTGAAACGAGAAAACTCCGTGAAAACGGACCCGACTGGCTCTTCGTTGACGGCCCGCCGTATACCACCGGCTACATCCATCTGGGAACCGCCTGGAACAAAATTCTCAAAGACTCCATCCTTCGCTACCACTCGATGACCGGCAAACACATCATCGAGCGCGCCGGATACGACATGCACGGCCTGCCGATTGAAGTCAAAGTCGAAGAGAAACTCGGATTTAAAAATAAATCAGACATTGAAAAACACGGAGTTGCTCACTTCATTGAAGAGTGCCGCGAATTTGCGCTCACGCACAAAGACCTCATGAGTGACCAGTTCAAAGAAATCGGCACATGGATGGACTTTGACGACCCCTACCAGACCGTCGACAAAGGGTACATCGAAGCCGCCTGGTACACCCTCAAAAAATGTGAAGAAAAAGGAATGCTCGAACGCGGCAGCCGGGTAGTTAACTGGTGTCCCCGCTGCGGCACCGCCATCGCCGACGCCGAAGTCGAATACTCCGATGAAACCGACCCGTCCATCTTCGTAAAATTCCCAATTGACGGAAAAGAAAACGAGTATCTCGTCATCTGGACAACCACCCCGTGGACACTGCCGGCCAACGTCGCCGTCGCCGTCGGCGCAGAGTTTGTCTACGCCAAATGCCGTGCGATAAAAGACGGAAAAACCGAAGACCTCTGGATTGCAAAAGATTTAGCCGAACAGATTCTCAAATACGGAAAATACCAGAACTTTGAAATCATCGAAACCAAAACAGGAACTCAACTCGCCGGCACCAGATACATTTCCCCACTGGCAGAACAGGTCCCCATTCAGGCAAAAATCGAGCACCGCGTCGTTGTCGCCGACTACGTCGCCATGGAAAACACCGGTATGGTCCACATTGCACCGGGTCATGGCTGGGACGACTACCTCGTCGGCATAAAAGAAAACCTCCCGATTATCTGCCCCGTTGACGGCAATGGAAACTTCACCGCCGACGCCGGAATCTTTTCCGGAAAATACGTCAAAGACCCGGCAACAAATCAGGAAGTCATTACCACCCTCGGCAGCTCAACGCTTGCCGTTCGCAAAATCACCCACCGATACGGGCACTGCTGGCGCTGCAAGACCCCGATTATCTACCGTGCAACCTCACAGTGGTTCCTCAAAGTCAAAGAAGTAAAAGACCGGATGCTTGAAGAAATCTCCCGTGACGTCACATGGTATCCGGAATGGGCAGGATCTGCGCGGTTCCACGACTGGATAGCCGAAGCCCGCGACTGGTGTATCTCCCGCCAGCGCTACTGGGGTATTCCTATTCCGGTCTGGGTCTGTCCGGTCTGTAACAAATATCATGTCGTTGGAAGCTACGAAGAACTCGAACAGCTCTCCGGTCAGAAAATGACCGACCCCCACCGGCCGTATGTCGATGAAATCACCATCCCCTGCGAATGCGGCGGCGCAATGAAACGGATTCCCGACATCTTTGATGTCTGGTATGACTCCGGCGTTGCCTCATGGGCAACCCTGCACTTCCCGGAGAAGAAAGAGGACTTTGAACGCTACTGGCCGGCCGACTTCATCCTTGAAGGACAGGACCAGACCCGCGGCTGGTTCTACTCCCAGCTTGCCCTTTCAACGATGGCGTTTGGAAAGAGCGCATACAAATCCGTGCTCATGCACGGATTCGCGCTGGACGCCAACGGCAAAAAGATGAGCAAGAGTCTGGGCAACGTCGTCACCCCCGAAGAAGTCATTGAAAAATTCGGTGTTGACGTCATGCGCCAGTACATTCTTTCGGCAAGTGCGCCATGGGACGACCTCCGGTTCTCCTACGAAGGAATCAAAACCACCATGCGGATGTTCAACGTTCTCTGGAACGTCTACAAGTTCCCGCTGCCGTATATGGCGCTCGACGGCTATGTACCGGCCGCCTCCGCCGACCAAACATGGGATGCCTCGGTTGTTGAGGATCACATCGCCGGGTTCTGCCGTGAAGACCGCTGGCTCGTCTCACGGGTCAACTCACTTGCAGAACAGGTAACGGCCGAGATGAAAGTATGCAACCTGCACCGTGCAACCCGCCCGATCTCAACCTTTGTTCTTGAAGAGCTGTCGCGCTGGTATGTCCAGCTGGTGCGCCCGCGTATGTGGCTCGAAGAGGAATCGGTATCCAAGAAGCAGGCATATGACACGATGTACTACGTTCTTCGCCGGCTGATTACCATCATGGCACCGTTTGCCCCGTTCGTCTGCGAAAAAATATACCAGAATCTGAAATGCCCGGGCGACCCGGCTTCTGTTCACATGCAGGACTGGTTCAGCGGCGCTGACGGTCTGCGTGATGTAACCCTCGAAGAAGAAATGGAAATAATCCAGAAGTTTGATGATGCGGTGTCCAACGCCCGTCAGAACGGAAAACGAAAAGGACGCTGGCCGGTTGCTGAGGTTGTTGTCGCAACCGAATCGGACGCGGTCATTAATGCGCTGACGGCAATGAACGATATGGCCTGCGACCGCGCAAACGCCCGCACAGTTTCTGCGATAAAAGGCATCTGGAGCCGGCTTGAATGGACCGCAGTCCCGACCATGAAGGCAATTGGAAAACAGTTCGGCAGAAACGGACCGAAGGTAAAAGCATTCATCGAAGAGTCAAACGGGACTATGCTGAAAAACGCCCTGACCGCCAACGGGAAAATTGTATTTACCGACGCTGAGTTCTCCTGCGAATTAACAGATGAACATATGACCTTCACCGAGCGGCTTCCGGAGAATATTTTCTCCTGCGCTATGACGGATGCAACGGTCTATGTTGATGTTACGCTGTCACCGGAACTTGAGTCGGAAGGATACTCACGTGAGATTATCCGCCGTATTCAGGAGATGCGAAAACAGGCAGGTATGGCAGTTGATGCAAAAATTCTCGTCTCGGTTGCAATCGCCGATGAGCGGGTGATGATGCTGGTCGAACTGCAGCATGAAACAATCGCATCCGAGGTCCGGGCAGAACGGCTTGGAATTGTCCTTGCAGCATCCGCTGCCGACGGCGCGGTTGAGTGGGACATCGATGGTCTGAAAGTATTCATCAGTGTCACGCCGGCAGAATAAATAAAATTACGGGTAAATACACCCGCGTTCACTTTTTTTCAAACCCGTCGGAATTAAATGCACCACACATATTTATATCTTCAATGCTAATAATTA
>CAZAWD010000078.1:0-5480 GCA_964488725.1 uncultured Methanomicrobiales archaeon
GACGTAGTCGTCGATGCCGGAACAGTAGCGGTCGATCATGGCGGCGGCAACGGTGATGGTAATCGTGTTGATTTCACGCAGACCCATGAGTTTAATATCGTAGCCGAGCGCCGGGTGTTTGGGACGGAACTCGTCGGCGATGTATTGGTCAAGGCCGAGAATAATCTGCTCAACCTCTGAGAACGGTGCATGCCCGACGCCAAACGAGGTGTCGTTTGCCCGCGGGATAGTGGTGTGGCCTTTGCGGGTGTTGAACACGTCGCATAAATCGGTGGAACCGGTTCCCATACGGCAGTCGACGATAACATCGTTTTCCATGTTTAAGGTCGGCAGGGTATTTTTGAGATAATCGCGGGCAGCTTTTACCGCAATTGCATCAGTTGCGAAGGTGGTGTTTTTGAACTTGCGGGTTGCACGGCCGGTCAGGAGGAGGTAGATAGGCCGCACAATTTTTCCGCCGCCAAAGGCAGGTGCGGATTCGCCTGCTACAACTTCGCCCTGATCGGTGTTGTGGTGGAGAACGCCGCCGTCACACTCTGCCATATATTCTCTGCAAAGCGCGCGTGATATTGCTTCGGCAACGCCGTCTGCAATGCTGTCGGGATGGCCGATACATTTGCGCTCGACAAGTTCAACCCGCTGTTTTTCAATCGGAGTCTGAATAAGGTGAGAGACGTTAATATTTCTCTTCATTTTTAATCACTTCTCAATAATCTGATTTTGTAGTATTTAATTGTTTTTGTTGCTTTGAACAAAATAATAGTCTGACGCAGACGAACCGGACGATAAAAATAAAAATTATCCGTGAAGAATATGCAGAGCCTCGTCAAGACTCTTATTTTCCACAGTAATTGCATATATTGCATTGCAGAATTTAACTGCCTCAGCAAGCGGTTTCTGATGAATGTTTCTGCCGGTTGCATTGCCTGACGCACCGCCGGTGTGAATCTGCGCATATAACTCCGCAAGGAACTTTTCTTCGGAGGTGGTTGAGCCGCCGGCACAGATAACTTTTGTTCTGCCGGCTGCGCGGACCGCTTCCTGTAACAGTTCCGCATTGGAGCTTCCGTCTTTTTTGGGTGCATTCACTTTCACAAAATCACTGCCAAGACAGGCAGCAACTCCGGCCGCTCCGGCAATCAGATGCGGGTCCTTCTCATCCTTTACCGCTTTTCCGCGGGGATAAATCCAGAGAACCGTTACCAGACCGTTGAAATGTGCGTCGTTTATCAACGCCGCGGCTTCGGCAAGCATATCAGGTTCCTCTTCGCTGCCCAGATAAATGGTATAACCAACAGCCGCAATTTTTATTGAATGTGCGGCTGCAATATCAACCAGCTGTCCGGCATCCCACAGCTGACGGGAAAGAGGGTCTTTCTGTGCCACGCCGACCAGATGACTCTTGGAGTTCATCTTCACCAGATACGGCACGTCCGGATAATCCATTGCATACCGGGTAATCAGTCCAAGCTGGGTGGCAAGAACACCCACTTTTGCCTGCGATGCAATACGGAACAGATGCTCGGGGTCACCATCATCTGCCGGAATATCCGCACCGTAGAAATCATCATTTAAATGTTCAATTTTCTGATCGCCTGCAAAAAGCATCAGGCGGCCCGACCCGTGCGTAATCAGTTCATAATTTGCACGATATACATCACGCATATCTTCGGGGACATCCAAAGGTATCTTCACATCAGACATAGATGTGTATTTATCTGTTCTTTCCCCTAGTAAATACTACCGGCACGACTCAAGACCCGCAATCTCAAAAACCCTGTTTTCAATAATCAGCCGCGCCGCCGCGGCAACCGCCGCAGCAACCTCCGGGCTTAGTTCTTCGCCGAACGCAAGGCTCGCCGGCTGAATGCCGATAATAATAATTTCACCGCAAAACTCACGCACATACGAACAGAAAAAGCCAAGCGACAGCATATGAGTCCCGACCGAAACATCCGCAAGCTGGTCTGGCTGAATCCGGCGAAGTGACCCCGCGCAAAGACCCATCCCGGCCGCGTCCGCAATTATCAGAACAGACGGATGAAGCGAACGCAGAGTGCTGCAGAAATTTTCCGGGGCCGTCCCGCACTCAAAAGCACAGCCGCCCCGCGAAGCAACAATACGTGCAACCGCCGGACCTGCTCCGTCGTCGGAGGAAAGAGTATTTCCAACACCTGCAACCACTCCGGAAAACAGAGAAAAAACAGTGCACCGACCGGGACTCGAACCCGAGTTTAGGCGTTGGCAACGCCTAGTGATAACCTCTACACTATCGGTGCAATCTCACTGAATTGCACTACTTACAATGATGTATTACCATTAAAAGGATTCGGTTTGAGGTCGTGACCTCACTCCTCTTCCCGGCTGTTTTCTTCATAGATATGGCCGGGATTTTTCAGATGCCACTCGGCCCGCCGTAAAATGCCGTGCATAGTGCTTGCCTCGCGCACCGTAAGCCGGGTCCGGCCGAATATCCGCCTGGCAAGCAGCAGCGTTGTCTCGCGTTTCTCAATCGGGTGGCCGATCTCTGACAGGAACTGCCCGATATGCGTATAGAGTGCTTCCATTTCAATTTTATTTGCCAGAAGATACTCGCCCCGCTGCATATGAGCCAGTTCATAACAGACCACTCCTATCGCATGGGAGATGTTCATAATCGGATACTCTTCACTGGTCGGAATCGTACATACAATATCGCATCGGGCAATCTCTTCATTGTTCAGCCCCCAGTTCTCGCGGCCGAACAGAATCGAGACCCGCCCGTCAATATCTTTTATCATCTCGCGCAGTTCAGAGACCGCATAATACGGCATACGCATCGGATTTGAAACAGATTTCGACAGGCCGCCTGTTGTTGCAATACAGATATCGCTTCGGGCAAACACCTCATCAAGGGTAATCACCTCTGCATTTTCCAGCACATCCTTTGCATGCGACGCACGCGCAGACGCTTCGATGGTCATCTTCGGCGGGTTTACCAGAACCATAGTATGGAACCCGAAATTTTTCATTACCCGGGCGGCAAACCCGATGTTTCCCTCATACAGAGGTTCAACTAACACAATATCAATCTGTGGCATTATTTTACCGCCTTCACGGTTTCTTTCAGCACATCCACACCGGCATCATAGACTGCATTGCCGACCACAATCGCATCGGCAAAACTCCCCATCTCCGCAGCTTTTTCATACGAATCAATACCGCCGCCGTAATAGAGCCGGCTTTTATCCACCGCTTCCGACACGGTCTGCACCAGACCGGGCTGACCGTAGGTGCCGCTGTATTCAACGTAGATAACCGGCAGGGAAAAATATTTTTCCGCAACCACCGCATACGCCGCCGCGTCCGATGCAGACAGCATACAGTCTGCCCGCGTCAGTTTGCCGACCGAAGACGACGGGTTCAGAACAATATATCCTTCCGGCACCACTTTATTCCATTCAACCGGATATGCCGCCGCCCAGTCTTTGTGCATGCCGGTAATAAAAACCGGCAGTCCGGCATTTAACACCGTCGGGACAAACACCATATCAATACCGTCAAAGCGTGCACCGGCAGGATTTGCCGGTTCAACTACCAGCGGCAGTCCGGCGTCACGAACAGAATCATACAGCGCGGCAAGTTTTTCCGGCGTCACATCCAGCGTTCCGGAAAGCATCAAAACATCCGTTCCGCTGGCTGCAATCTCGCTCACCGCTCCATCGGGAAGCACTTTATCCGGATCAAGTTTTGTTATATGACGCCAGTTTCTCCAGTTCATTTTTTCGCCTGTACCCTTGGCTTCTTTACCGATTTTTTCATGGCAGAAATTATTTTTTGATCAATCCCGGAAGATTTCGCAAGCTCTTTTGTTTTGGCGGCATGAAGCGACGCCGCATTATAAACACCCGAACCGGCCAGAGCCATCAGCGTATCATCGTCTGCCGCGCCGGCCAGCTCTTCTGCTCCGGCATTATAGGCCTCTTTACTTATCTTCTCCGGCGCCGGACGACCCAGCGCAGCGGCGGCCATCATCTGATGTTTACAGACGGTTTTTGCCGTCACCCCGGCAGCACGCACAATAATGGCCGGATGCGCTGCAAGGAACACCTCCGGCGATCCAAACCCTGCTGCCGTATACTTATTCAGCGTCACCGCCGGAATCCCCAGTTCACGCATACGTTCACGATTAATAATACCCTGAGCATCGGTTATCAGTTTTTCTGCTTCTTGTGCATTCAGCCGTGCCTGTTCGAGCGTCGCAACAGAAGCTTTTGAAATCGCTTCAATATCCTCAATTCCCAGTGCAATAAGTGCAGACGTAAGTTTACCGTGTCCCCGGCCGCGACGGGGCGCAACGCGGGCCGAAATAAACTTTTTCATATCGCTGCGGCGGTGCAGATCGGCAAGCACATCATCTGCCTCTTTGAGCAGTTTGGCCGCTGCTACCTGTGAAATTCCAAGCTTTTCGGCAAGTTCCGGGGTCGGAACCGTCCGGAGTTCATACACCGTATACAGGTGAATCCCGTGAAGCTTTGCAACCAGCTCCTCCGTCATTGCCGGCATCATCATAAACACCTTTTGGTTATTATTGATATGCGTGCAAAGCGGGCACCCTATCTTCCACGGCGGCGCTCCTTTTCTGAGAAGCTGCACATGATTAACGCCGTGCACCGGGCATATCTCCGGCATTTTCGTTGCATTTCCCCATGTTGCCGGAGGAACAGAGGCATGGAACGAACACTCCGGATACCCGCTGCATCCGATAAACTGTAACCCGCCGGCGATCCGCCGGAGAAACAGCGGTTTGCCGCAGACCGGACACGGTCCGATACGCTCCTCTTCACGTTTGCGTTCCTGCAACTCGGTGACAATTGCCTCTTCATTCAGCTCCAGATCATCAAAGATAGCAGCAAGCATCCTGCGCGACTCCGTAACCACACCGTCAAGGGTTTTCGTCCCGGCCGCAATATCTCCCATATGCTCTTCGAGCGTCTTGGTCATCGTCGGCTCGGTAATTGTTCCCGCAAACTTTTCAAGAGCCTCGGTCACCGTCCGGCCGGTCACCGTCGGTTTCAGCAGACTGCCCTCGACATATTTCCGGGCGGCAAGTTTACTGAGAACCTCGGTCCGGGTAGATTTCGTGCCGAGACCCAGTTCTTCCATTCTCTGAATCAGCCGGCTCTGCGTATAGCGTGCCGGCGGCTGGGTTTCTTTCTCTTCCATCCCTTTACTGACCAGCGTCAGCGTCTCGCCTTCAACAAACGCCGGCAGAATATTTTCTTCTGCTTTACTATACGGATACACCGTCCTCCATCCGGAGACCAGCAGACGCCCGCCGGTGGTCGTATACGGTTCAGTCGCCGCGGTCATATTAACCTTCAGCGTCTCCCATTCGGCATCCACACACAGCGTTGCAAAAAACCGCCGGACGACAAACTCATACAGCTTCCACGTAACCGTATCGGGAATATCCTCATGCGTTGCAAGACCCGTTGGAT
>CAZAWD010000079.1:0-5397 GCA_964488725.1 uncultured Methanomicrobiales archaeon
GGTTGAACAGGATGCAACCGGGTCAGCGCTTTCAACAGCTCTTGGATACGCCGCGGCACTGGGATCTGACCGTGCAGCAATTCTGGCATCGACCTTTAAGGATGAAACAGATACTGATCTGTTTGGAGAACAGGCCGTTATATGCGGAGGGGTGCCGGCACTGATTGAAGCGGCATTTGATACTCTGGTGGAAGCCGGGTATCCACCGGAGCTTGCCTATTCGGAGTGTGCCCATGAGGTGAAACTGGTGGTTGACCTGATTTATGCCGGAGGATTTTCAAAGATGCATGATTCAGTGTCGAAGACCGCGGGATATGGTGGAATCACCCGGGGAAAACGGCTGATAAATGACGCGTGCCGCAAAGAGATGAAAGAAATACTCAATGAAGTGCAGTCTGGCAGATTTGCAAATGAATGGATGGAGGAGAAGCGAAACGGAAGCGTGCGGTACCGGCAGATGACAGATGAAGCGCGGCACAGCAAGGTGGAGAGCGCAGGTAAACAGTTTCGTGAAATACTTAAGGATGGCAATACTGAGGAGAGCGCGTGCGACTGATTATTCATGATTTACCGCCTGAGCTATTTCATCGTCAGCACCCGTCTCTGCCGGACACGGAAGTAATTGAGAACACCGCCCCCATCCTGAGATGCACGGGCTGTTTTAAGTGCTGGGTGAAGACTCCGCTGCGCTGTGTGCTCAGGGACGGGTATGAGACAGCGGCAGAGCGCGTGTTTCAAAGTGATGAACTGATAATTATTTCAAGATGCACCTACGGCGGATACAGCCATTTTGTTAAAAATGTTATCGACCGGTCAATCGGGTCGGTTCTTCCGGGATTTACGATACGAAATAATGAGATACATCATCTGTTACGACGGGATATGAGCAATACAACGCTGAAGGTCTGGTTTTACGGCTGTGATATCACCGCGCCTGAGCGGGAGACGGCAGAAGGCATGGTGCGTGCAAACGGTCTGAACTTTGGACGGGAGACGTCGGTGACGTTTATTACGGATGCAGCGGAGGTAGCGTTGTGAAAACCGCCGTTCTCATCGGCAGCCCAAAATCATCGAAAAGCAACTCACTGGGTTGTGTGACAAAGATACTGAACTACAGTAAGATTTCAGATGCGGTGTTTATTCCTGAAAACGCGCCGGAATGTTATAATGTGTTTCTCGCAGCGGACGTAGTGATTATTGCATATCCATTGTATGCTGACGGGCTGCCGTCGCATCTGACAGAGTATCTTGAGGAGCTGGGCGCATATATTCAGGCTGTCAAACCTCCGAAACTGCCGAAATTGTATGCAGTTGCCAATCTGGGGTTCTATGAAGGTGAACAGGGGCGATGGTCTCTTTCAATGCTTCGGTGTTTCGCACTGCGGACGGGGTGCCTATATGAGGGAGGAATCTCTATTGGGGCCGGTGGAATAATTGTTGGAATGAAAGGGCCGGCAGGCTGGGTTATCGGGAGGTCTGCAAGACGGGCAATGAAACGAATGGCGCATGCTATCTGTTCCGGGACAGCGGCCGGGGAAATATATACTCATCCCGACATTCCAAAATCGGCATACGTGAAAGGCGGCAACGCAAGCTGGCCAAAAGAGGCTGCAAAATACGGGCTGAGCACAGCAGAACTTGAGTCACAGACACCAGTGCTAAAATAACATAATAAAAAGATGCTGCGCGAGGGATCCGAACCCCCGACCTCGGGATTATGAGTCCCGCGCCCTAACCAGCTAGGCCAGCGCAGCAATTGTGCATAATAAGAACGTCGTATACAGATATATATGTTCCGAAATAAAAAATAGGAAAACTCACTCCTTGCGCGCAGCTTTTTTCTGGGCTACCGCACTCAGATAAGCATTCACCGCAGCTGTTACCGCCACCGTCCGGGACCGGTCCTGACGAAGTGAATCGCCCAGCTGATGCATTCTCGTCTCACTATCACGCATATACCGCGGCAGACTTTTAATTACCGTCGGGTCCGAAAGGAAATGTGTATGAGTATTACCTGCAATAAACTCCGGGTTATTCATAACCGCATAGTGCAAAGGCAACGTTGTCTTTACACCGATAATCACATACTCCATCAGCGCACGGCGCATACGGGCAATCGTCTCTTCCCGCGTCATTGCACGGGCGCAGAGCTTGGCAATCATTGAATCATAATGCGGCGGAATCGAATAGCCGTTATGAATACAACTGTCGATTCTGATACCCGGTCCGCCGGGAGAGCGGTAATGCGTAATTTTACCTGCATCGGACGCAAAATTGTTCATCGGATCCTCGGCATTAATCCTGCACTCGATCGCATGACCCCGGCAGGTGATCTCATCCTGCGCATACGGCAGGCGTTCACCTGCTGCGACCTTAATTTGCATGCGGACCATATCCATACCGGTAATCAGTTCTGTTACCGTGTGCTCGACCTGCAGCCGGGTATTCATCTCCATGAAATAATATTTTCCGTTATCATAGAGAAACTCAACTGTCCCCGCATTTTCATAGCCGCAGGTTTTTGCGACCGTAATAGCCGACTGTGTCATCTGTTCTCTTAACTCCGGTGTCATAATCGGACACGGCGCCTCTTCGATCAGTTTCTGATGCCGGCGCTGAATGGAGCATTCCCGTTCAAACATATGAATGACGTCGCCCTGTTTATCTGCAAATACCTGCACCTCAATGTGCCGCGGTTTTGCCAGATACTTCTCGATAAATACCGTGGAATCTCCAAACGCTGATGCGGCCGTGCGCTGTGACTTTGCAATTGCCTCATCCAGTTCAGCCTCGTTGTTGACCACTGTCATGCCGATACCTCCTCCGCCGGCCGATGCCTTGACGATAACCGGATACCCGATTGATTCGGCAAAATCACGGGCTTCGTCATGGTTTGTTGATTTGGTCCACGGCAAAACCGGCACACCCGCATCATGCATAGCCTGCTTTGACTCAAGTTTTGACCCCATCATGCGGATAGTCTCTTCCGACGGGCCGATAAAGGTGAACCCCGCACGTTTTACTGCACCGGAAAATTCGGATTTTTCTGCCAGAAAACCATAGCCGGGATGGATTGCATCCACCCCTGCCATCTCGGCGACCTCTAAGATGCGGGCCATGTTCAGATAACTTTTTGTCGGATGAGCGGGGCCGATTAAAAACGCCTCATCTGCATATTTTACATGCAGTGCATTGGCATCTGCTTCAGAGTAGACGGCGACGGTATCAATACCCATTTCCCGGCAGGCACGCATGACCCGGATGGCAATTTCACCACGATTGGCAACCAATACTTTGTCAAAGTACTGGTTCCGGCTCATTGCACCACCACGAGAACATCACCGCTTTGAACAACAGCACCGTCCTCGACAAAAATTCCGGTAACCGTGCCGTCAACCGGGCTGACAAGCGGGTTTTCCATTTTCATGGCTTCGAGGACGAGGAGTGTGTCGCCGGCAGAAACCTGCTGACCGACCTGGACTTTGATGTCCAGCACCATTCCCTGTATGCTGCTCTTGACGCCGCCGGGAACGTCTCCCCGCGGCCGGGATTCGGGTGAGGAGGAGGAGTCTACAACTGACTCTCCTTCCACTGAAAGAATCCGGACGGCAAATATTTCGCCGTCGACTTCAACTTCCATTGACCGCGGAATCTCATATTCAGCAGCTGCAACAGATGCAGGTGCGGCGGGTTTTGCCGCCGGCATGGTTTCGGCTTTCTTTTCGCCTTTAAGAAATGCCGGGGCAATTGCCGGGTAGAGGATGTAGGTTAAGACGTCTTCTTCTTTTTTAATGAGGCCCTGAGACTCGGCGTCGGCTTTCATTTTGTCGTAGACGGGGGCAAGGGTGTCAGCCGGGCGGCAGGTTATCCGTTTCATGTCGCCGATGATGGTTTTGACGAAGACAGGGTCAAGTGCCTGGGGGCTTTTGCCGTAAAGGCCGCAGAGGTAGTCTCTGACTTCGTTGGTAACGGTTTTGTAGCGGCCGCCCATGAGGACGTTGAGAACTGCCTGGGTTCCCACAATCTGGGAGGTGGGGGTGACGAGCGGGGGGTAGCCGAGGTCGGCTCTGACTTTGGGGATTTCAACCAGTACGTCGTCAAGACGGTCAAGAGCGTTCTGTTCTTTGAGCTGGGAGACAAGGTTGGAGATCATGCCGCCGGGCAGCTGGTAGACGAGGACGTCGGAGTCGATACGAACTGAGATGGGGTCGATGAGGCAGTCATATTTGCCGCGCACTTTGACGGCTTCGTTTTTGACACGGCGCAGGGCGGCAAGGGATATGCCGGTGTCGCGCGGGGTTCCTGCCAGGGAGGCGACAATGGATTCGGTTGCGGGCTGGCTTGTGCCGCCGGCAAAGGGTGACATGGCAGTGTCGAGGATGTCGACGCCGGCTTCGATGGCGGCCTGGTAGCTCATGGGGGCGATGCCGCTTGTTGAGTGGGTATGAAGGCAGACCGGGAGGTCAATGCGTTTTTTGATGCCGGTGATGAGTTCGCGGGCGGCTTCGGGCATGATGAGGCCGGCCATGTCTTTGATGCAGATGGAGTTACAGCCCTGAGTATAGAGTTCTTCGGCGAAGTCGACGAAACCGGTGATGGTGTGAACGGGGCTGGTGGTATATGATATTGTGCCCTGAAGGTGGCTGCCGGTGTCGAGGACGGCGGTCATGGAGCGCTGCATGTTGCGGATGTCGTTGAGGGCGTCGAAGATACGAAATACCCTAACGCCATTTGAGGCCGCGGCGGCGACAAATTTGTCGACGACGTCGTCGGGGTAGTGTTTGGAGCCGACGAGGTTCTGGCCGCGCAGGAGCATCTGGATGGGGGTGTTGACAAATATTTCACGAAGGTCACGCAGACGTTCCCACGGGTCGTCGTTGAGGTAGCGGATGCAGGTGTCAAAGGTGGCACCTCCCCATGCTTCGACTGACCAGAATCCTGCTTTTTCCATCTCGGAGGCGAGAGGGAGCATGTCTTCGGTCCGCATACGCGTCGCCGCTAGGGATTGGTGTGCGTCCCGAAGGGTTGTATCGGTAATTTTAAGTTGTGTCATGTGGGGAACTCCCGAAGGTGAGTTATCTAAACCTTAGTTATTTAGGAGTTGTAAGGTAAAAAGATAGCCCTATGGTATGCCGGGCCGCCGGCACGAAAAAAGAGGGGGGTTAGTCGGCAGTGGTTGTGTTGCTGAAGATGAGGTAGTTGCCGGGTTCAAGAAGAGCGAAGAAGAGGTGGACGAACTCCTGTATCATACCAAACGGGGTGGGGACGTCGGTGCCGTTGAGGGAGAGAGCAAATGTGGAAGCAGCGGCCGGTGAGCTGACGCTGTTGCTGGTTTTGACTGAAGATGTGGCCGCGGCGCTTGGAAGAGCTGCTTCGGTTGCGGGGAAGGCATGGGAG
>CAZAWD010000080.1:0-696 GCA_964488725.1 uncultured Methanomicrobiales archaeon
CATCAGGTTATTTTAAATAAGGATGACCCGATGGCAGCGGTTCTTGCGCCGTTTCAGACACCTGTTCTCACAAACGGCGACCCGACCAGTGAGCTGATTGCAGAGGATATACGCGAGCGGTTAAATGCATTTTCGACGGCGCACAATATGTCGGTCCGCGTATCAAAGATACGGGTCTGGGAATCGGAAGGGTGTTACGCCGAGGTTGAGGGAGATTAAATGAGAATTTCAGAGATGTTTGCAAGTCTGCAGGGAGAGGGGGCACGACAGGGTATGCCGTGTTTTTTTATTCGTCTCTGCGGTTGTAATCTCCGATGCGCGTGGTGCGATACGGCGTATGCGTTTGAAGACGGAGAAGAGATACCGGTTGATGAGCTGGTTGAAAAGATTGCAGCATCTAAAATGCCCTATGTCTGTATTACCGGCGGAGAACCGCTTCTGCAAAGAGAAGAACTCAGGTTGCTGCTGGATATTTTATCTGCTGCACAAATCACCGTTGATATTGAAACGAACGGAACACTGCCCTTCGATGATATGCAGGATGCAGCAGGTATCTGTATGGATGTAAAATGTCCGTCGTCGGGTGAGATGAGTGATCTGTCACTGTTGTCGTCGCTGACGCAACGGGACTGTGTGAAATTTGTTATCGGATATGAAGCGGATTATTTGTATATGGTAGAGGTTCTGGCAGCCAAT
>CAZAWD010000080.1:706-5394 GCA_964488725.1 uncultured Methanomicrobiales archaeon
TTATTATTTTTTTATTAGACAATTAATATTTGTAGGTTTTTCTTTTGCAATTGGCATATTTATTATTCTTAGACTTCCAACTGCAAAATATAAACTTTTTACACCATTTTTAGTCATAGGAATACTTGCTGCTCTTGGCGGATTATTTGTATATGGTAGAGGTTCTGGCAGCCAATCCGGATCTTGCAGCACCGGTGTGTATTACGCCGGTATACGGGTCGGAGAGCGGATGGCTGATTGAAACGATTATTGCCGAACGATTGCCGGTGCGGTTTCAAGTGCAGCTTCATAAGCTGGTGAGTATCCGATGAAAAAAGCAGTCTGTCTTCTATCCGGCGGGATGGATTCAACGACGCTTGCCTATGTTGCAAAGGATATGGGCTATGAGATTCTGGCTCTGCATATGAATTATAGTCAGCGCACACAGAGAAAAGAGCTGGAATGCGCAAAAAAAATCGCAGATAACCTGCATGCTGTTGATTTCGTTGAAATTTCGCTTGATTATTTCAAAAAGTTCGGAGCGAGCAGTCTGACGGATACGTCGATTGAGGTTGAGGCGGGAGTAATCGGCCGCGCAGATCACCCCAATACGTATGTGCCGTTTCGAAATGCGAACCTGATATCGATTGCGACATCCTACTGCGAGGCACAGGACGGGGATGCGATTTTTATCGGTGTTCAGTCAGGCGATCACACGGGGTATCCTGATTGTACGCCTCAGTTTATTGCGGCAATGCAGAATGTGATTTCTATCGGAACACAAACGGATAAGGAGATTAAACTGGTAACCCCGTTTGTTGAGAAGAATAAAACACAGATTCTCAAAGAGGGTATGCGGCTTTCAGTGCCGTATGAGGATACATGGTCGTGTTATTCCGAGAATGATTGCGCTTGCGGCGTGTGTTCGTCGTGTCTTGCACGGCTGAAGGCGTTTGAAGATATCGGCCGTGAAGATCCGATTCCATATCGGAAACGGTAAACCAAAAGCCATATATTTTCTGTACATAAATATTCTCATACGTATGACGTCTGCTGCCAAATTTTCAACCCATCTTTGTAATGAGAGTGAGAGTATCCGTCTGGATAGTCTGATGACGCTGACCGGGATTTCAAATACTGCGCTGGCAGTTGGAATTTCTGTTGTGCCGTCATATATTTCCCATATCCGCCGCGGGAATAGAAAGTTTGTACATAATAGTGAGATAGCGCATATGATAGCCGGATATATCGGCCGGCAGTCTCTGAGCCTTCCGCAGGAGGCGGGCATATGCCATCTTACCGGAACTGATGAACTGCCAAAAGAGGGAGAGGGACGAGCCGAATATCTCTATCAGTGGCTGGTGGGTGAACGGGCGGATTCAGGAGAAGAGAACAGATGGTTTGCAGGGCAGCAGGAGGCGTCGGCATATGGAAAACCAACGGTGTATCTGGGGGTGAGAGGACGGCAGGAGGCGGTGGCACGTTTTCTGTCGGAGGTTGCCGTACATCCCGGGCCGCAGGAGATTCTGTTATACAGTGATGAGAATATTGACTGGATGCGCGACCCGGATTTTTTCACGGTCTGGCAGGGTTTGTGCCGTAAGGTGCTGATGGCCGGCAACCGGTTTATCATGATTCATGTGCTGACCCGCAACCCTTCCGAGATGCTGGCAGGACTGTACGGATGGATGCCACTGTATGCAACCGGAAAAATAGATCCCTATTACTGTCCGGAACCGGTTTCAGATGTGTACCGGCGCACCCTGTTTATTGCGCCGGAGACGGCGGTGGTTACTTCACAGTCGGTACAGGATAAGTCCGAAGGAATGCCAAATCTGTATGTGACGGATCCAAAAGCAATTAAAGCGTTTACCAGAGAGTATCAGGAGTTTTTATCGCTTTGTAAACCGCTGATGCAGATTTTTAAACCTGATACGGAGGAGATGATATCACTGCTGTCGGAACTGCAAAAGAGGGATGAGATAGTCTGGTTCTATCAGCCGGTGGTGGTTCCCCAGATATTTTTTGCGGAGGAGTCGCCAGACGCCGGATTCATACATCTGATTTGTCTGGACGAACCGGTTCCTTCGGCGGAGCTTGCCGTATCATATCTGCTGGCGGTACTGGAGCGTATGAATACCGACCCGCGTTACCGGGTGGTTCTGATACGCGGAAAGCAGGAGCCGTATGCAGTGTTCCTGAAAGAAAGAGCCGGGGCGCTTGTTGTGGCACCAACGAAAGAGGCGATGTCATTTTTCTTTAATGAGCCGAATCTGACTGAGGCGCTGAAGATGTATATGGGAGTGAAGTGCAAAGACGGCGCAGTAACAAATCCGGATGAGGTCCGGGAAAAAATTCAGATGTTTTGTAAACATCACATGAAAAAGTGAGATGGTGAGAGCCCGGCATAGTTTTGTGCAGCAGACATCACATGACCGGGCGGGGATATTCCCGCGCGGGTTCTCTCTGCTAAATCATGCCTACAAATAAGTATTAGCTGTTTTGATTAGTGAAAAAACAGGGTGATGCCGTTATGGCATCTTTTTGACTGCTTTTGCAATCTCCTGACCGAGCTTGAAGAATTTTTCCTTGTCGGACTGGTCAGGGCGGTAGGTAAACTCAATCGGGTCGTGCCAGATTTGAATGCCGGCTTTCTGAAGGAGCTCGGTGATGACGGTGGGAGCACCGCCTTTTCCGCCGTTTGAACCGAATGCAAATCCAATCTTCTTCTGGGTCTGTTTGCCCGGTCTGATACCCATGAGGTAGTAGAGGAAACCGGCGACCGTCGGAAGCGGGTAGTCTTCCAGTGTCGGGGAACCAACAATAACGGCTTTGGAGTCAAGTACGTCGCGGACAACGTCGGAGCGGTGAACGCCTTCATAGCGTCCGTCTTTTAAGAGGTCAACCTTAACTTCCACGCCTTCAGCGATGGCACCTTCGGCGATGTACTGTGCGGCAATGCCGGTTGAGTAGTGCATGGTGTCGTAGACGATGGTGATTTTATTTTTGGAGACACCGTTCGCCCAGTTAACGTATGCGTTGATTATATCAGCGGCATGGCTTCTCCAGATGATACCATGAGATGGTGCAATCATGTCGATTGGAACGCCGAGTTCGGTGACTTCGCCGAGTTTCTTGAGAACTTTGGGTGAGAGAGGGACGATAAGGTTTGCAACGAACTTTGCCGCGTGTTCCATGGCAACGTCGATGCCGAGTTCGTCGTCGAAACGCTCACTTGATGCGACGTGCTGGCCGAATGCATCGTTCGGGAAGAGAATCTTGTCTTCGCCGAGGTAGGTGAACATGGAGTCAGGCCAGTGGAGGAACGGGGCTTCAAGGAAGGTAAGCGTCTTGCCACCGAGCGGAAGAGTCTCCAGATTTTTGATGGTGTGCATGTTCCAGCCGGTGGTATCATAATGGCGTGCAAACCCTTTCTTTGCAATCTCGGTCATGTAGATCGGGATGTTGGGCAGTTTTTTGGTCATCAGCGGCAGGGATCCGGAGTGATCAATTTCAATGTGGTTTGCAACGATATAGTCAATCTTGTCCAGCGGCAGAACTGATTCAATACGTTCGATCATCTGCCATTCATGGCCAGGATAGGTTCCGTCAATCAGGGCAACTTTTTCTCCGACAACAAGGTACGCGTTGTACGTGGTTCCCGGAAGCGTGTAGCCATGATAGTCACGAAGGTTCCAGTCAATAGCGCCTACCCAGTAGACGCCGTCTTTGAGTTTGATTGCCTGTAACATAGCGTAGAAATATTTGCCCTGAGTATTTAAATAGGGTAAGATAGCGGCAAATATAACATAGATTGCAGATGACAGTTTTCTCCGGTGCGCTCCTCCTTTTTTATGGGGGCGGTGAGAGGAGAAATGGAGAGGAGAAACAAAGTTTTACTATATACGCATTTCTGAAAATATCACGGACGCGATCTGATTTTCGATCGAAATGAAGACGCAGTGCGTCTTGTTATCAAAACGAGTTTCTAAAAATGGTTTGTCACAATTTGTGACAGCGAATATATGACATATGAATTACAGAGATTTTTCTAATCAGAGTAGTACTATGAAATCATATGCTGATCAGCTGAAAGGTCAGAGACCACGCGGTTCTCTGACAGATTATAAACGAGTCAGTACACTGTTACTTTGTTTTGTTCTGTGTGCAGTATGTTTGATCCTTCCGGCGGCCGGAACCGATTATAATCTCTGGGTAAACAACACCCAGGTCACCGATGAACAGCTCACTATTACCTGCGGCAGCGGCACCGCTGAGTTTGTCCCGGCAACTTCAACCCTGACCCTCACTGACGCGGATATTACTAAAGGGTGTGAGATAGATTACCTCGGTTCAGGAATTCTTTCCCGTCTAAATGATCTGAACATCGTCTTTGTCGGTGAGAACCGGATTACAGAGACCGGCGGTGATGGAATAAGTACCTATTCCAGTGCTACACACAACCTGACCTGCAGCGGAACCGGAAACATAACCATTGTAGAGAGCACGGAGTGGTATGGGTACGGCATCTACTGTACCGGGAACCTCACTCTTGACGGTGTTGAGATAGATATTACATCAAATGCCAGCGGCCTCTGGGCAGGAAAGGATTTGAAACTGAGAGACAGCAAAGTTACCATTTATGTCGGCCCCTCTGCCTTTAATGGTCTGGTGACCAACTCCGGCACCATCTCACTGGACAACACCAC
>CAZAWD010000081.1:0-5390 GCA_964488725.1 uncultured Methanomicrobiales archaeon
GGTAAACAGCTCCAGCAACAGATTATGCTCTGAATTTCCGTTTAATACGTGCGCCCCTTCCACCCCGTGACGAACCGCATTCACGCTCGCCTCCAGTTTTGGAATCATCCCGCCGGAGATCGTGCCGTCAGCCATCAGCGCATCAACATTTTTCAGCGTCAGCCGGTGATAAAGCTCGGTGCGTTCCTTATTCATCACACCGTCAACATCCGTCAGGGAAATCAGCTTATACGCCTTCAGCGCAACCGAAATCTCGCCGGCCATCGTATCAGCGTTGATATTCAGATTATTTCCTTTCTTATCCAGAGCGAGCGGGGAGATAACCGGAATATACCCCGCGTCCAGCATCGTTTCAAGGAGCTTGGGATTAATCTCACGAATATCGCCAACGTATCCGAGATCAACCTCAACCTCCTTATCGCCCACCATCACCTTGCGAAGCCCCGTCTTTTCCGCGATAACAAGACCGCCGTCGTTACCGGAAATACCGACCCCTTTTGCACCGTTCTTTGCAATCATCGACACAATAGTATTACTGATTTTACCGGCAAGAACCATCTGTGCAATCTCCAGCGTATCCTTATCTGTCACCCGCAGCCCGCCGACAAACTTCGGCTCCTTTCCGGCCGCCTTCATCTTCTCGGTAATCTCAGGCCCGCCGCCGTGAACGAGAACAACCCGCATACCGACATAATGCAGCAGCACCGCGTCCTCCACTACCGTATTCATAATTGCCGGGTCGACCATAGCATGACCGCCGAGTTTAATCACAATCGTCTTCTTATGAAACTTCCTGATATACGGAAGAGCTTCCAGTAATACACTCTGTCTATTGTTCATGTTGTATACTTCCCGTTAATTTCCACATATTTTTCCGTCAGATCACAGCCCCATGCCGTTGCCGACGCGTCGCCTGATTCAAGCATCAGCGTAAACACCACATGGTCGCCTTTCATCGCATCCTTTGCTTTAACCAGATCAGCCGTAATCTCACCATTCTTCACCAGCATGACCTCCCCCTCTCCTTCTCCGATAGAAAGAGACAGTTCATCGACCGAAAACTCAACCCCGCAGTAGCCTGCTGCACAGACAACCCTGCCCCAGTTCGGATCCTCACCATACACCGCCGACTTTACCAGCGGCGACTGAACAACTGCACGGGCGATTCTTTCCGCATCGCTCTCGCGCCGGCACCCCAGAACTTTCACTTCCAGCATCTTGGTCGCCCCCTCACCGTCAGCTGCAATCTGTTTTGCAAGCTGAATACATGCTTCCTCCAGCGCTTTGGCAAACACATCCCGTGACACATGACCTGCTTCGCCTGTTGCCGTACAGAACAGTGAATCATTTGTACTCTCATCACCGTCAACAATCACCCGGTTCAGCGACCGGCGCACTGCAACCTTCAGGCAGTCGTGAAGATCTGCTGCGGAAATATTTGCATCCGTATACACAAAAGAGAGCATCGTTCCCATATTCGGCGCAATCATCCCGGACCCCTTGCAGATACCCGCAACCGTAAACCCGTCGGCCTGCACAAGCGCATGCTTTTCCACGGTATCGGTCGTCATAATTGCACGTGCCGCCGCAATCTCGGCCGCGGGGGAATGCGCAAGAAGCGGGGCCACCGCTGTTGCCTGCCGGCGGATTAAATCAAGGTCGAGATACCGGCCGATAACACCCGTTGACGCAACCCCGCAGGCCAGCTCATCAATCCCGAGCGCCGCAGCACCAATTGCTGCCATCTTCTTTGCATCCTCCATCCCCCGCACGCCGGTATATGCATTGGCACAGCCCGAGTTTACAATAACGCCGTCGAGCTTCCCGCGGGCCGTGCGTTCGGCCATCAGATTTACCACCGGCGCTCTGACCCTGTTCTGCGTAAATACAGCTGCCCCGGTACCCGACGCCTGAATTAAAGCAAGCCCGAACTTTCCTTCCTTAACCCCTCCGGCTCTGACGCCTTCAACCGCACAGATACTTTTAAACATATCACTCATGGAAACATCCCCGGCATACGCAGTCCTTCTGCTTCATCAAATCCGCACATGATATTCATATTCTGAACCGCCTGGCCCGCTGCTCCCTTCACGAGATTATCAATCGCAGAAACCGCCACCAGACGTGTTCCGTCTGCTTCCAGTTCCCAGTTGATATCGCAGAAATTCGATCCGCGCACGCCGCCGAGCTTTGCCTGCTGAAGCCGCACGAAATACTCATCCTTATAGAACTCATTATAGCGGCGGTCAACCTCCTCCTTTTCCATCGGTTCACGCAGCAGAATGTGAGCTGTCGTAATAATTCCGCGAATCGCCGGCAGAAGGTGCGGCGTGAAGTAAACCGGTGCAGCTGAACCAAGAAACGCCATCTCCTGACGCATCTCAGGAGCGTGACGGTGAGCCGTTATTTTATAGGGTGCAATATTTTCATCGACGTTGGGATAATGAGTGGTTTCACTCACCGAATCCCCCGCGCCGGATACCCCGCTCTTTGAATCATAAATAATAGTTGACGCAAGCTTTGCCATCGGAGCAGCCGCAAGGGTTGCCCCGGTCGGAAAACATCCGGGGTTGGCAACAAACGCCGCGTTCTTTATTTCAGCGCGGTGAAGCTCGGGAAGGCCATAGGGGACCTTGAAATATGCCGTATGTTTAACCCCGTAGGTTTTCTCATAGACCCCCTGCGGCAGACGGTAATCTGCTGAAAAATCCACCGTCTTAATGCCGCGTTCGCGAAGGGTGCCTGCGTACTGCATTGCCGCCGTGTGCGGAACGGCAAGAAAGACAAAGTCTGCATCAATATCGGCAACATCCGGATTGGTGTATTCGAGATCGACGAGATGTTTCAGATGAATGTGATCTTTTGCTACAGGAGTCCCTGCAAGCTTCCGGGACGTGGCACAGACAATGTTTGCCTCCTTATGAGTGAGGAGCAGTCTGATGAGGTCACCACCGGCATAGCCAGATGCGCCAACTATCGCGATATCCATGGGTATCTTATTTGTTTTGCAGGGGATTAAATATATCAGTAGAAGGCTGACATCCCTTTCCTTTTTTCAGCTGAACAACCGATGCATACCAGAACACACCCACGATAATAACCATCGCCAGCGGCGCAAGCCACATGGGTACATGAATATTAAATCCTTCGAGAATCATCAGCAGACTCAGAGAAAGAATTGCATACATCGCTCCGTTTTTAAGATACACGTACCGTTTGATGTTGTCAATGTTGCGAATCGTCAGTTCGCGGACCACCACCGCTCCAATCCCGCACCCGATAAAAATAAGCGGGACGGAAAACGTAAATGCAAACGCGCCGATAACGCCGTCGATAGAAAACGCCGCATCGATAACCAGAAGCAGCATTAGTTTACTCATGTCGGATTTCGTGCTCTGACCAAGTTCAGCAGATTTTTTATCAGCAGTAATCCGAAACCCGTGCATAATAAAAAACAGGGTGGAGCCTGCCACCGCTGCGAAGGCAAGCATCGGATCATTTCCAATCGACAGTCCGACAATTACCAGCAGCATCGCAGCGGCAATGGCATAGAACCACGGAGCCTGTTCGGTTAAAAACCGTTCGCCGGGAACCAGACAGCTTTTTTTCTCGGCAAAGAGCCAGTGAAGAAACAAAAATGCCATAAACACGCCGCCAAACATCAACAGGTACGGAGCGGTGGTGTTCATCGCATCAAGCGCTGCGCTGTTATCGGTAAACGTTACTAATAGTGCATCTATAAATCCCAGTCCGGGATTGGAGGCCCATAAAATAATCCAGGGTAAAAACCCGCGGACAAGAAAAACTGCGATAAGAATCCCCCAGATAAGGAACCACTTCCGCGCCTTCTCACCCATAGTCGATAAAATATCCGCGTTGAGAATTGCATTGTCAATACTTGCAATAGACTCAAAAATGCACAGACCAATTACGACAACGACTGCGTAGAGAATATCCATTCAGAACAAAACGTGTTGTCACACGATTAGTTATTTTTTCGACAGCAGAAGATATATACTTTTTGAATACTGAGCTTGTCTTAAGTTAAAGTATATGTCCTTTGCATGTCAATATGTAAGCCGATGAGACAGATTGCCCTCTATGGGAAAGGCGGGATTGGCAAATCCACCACCTCGGCAAATCTCTCTGCTGCATTTTCGGAAATGAAGCTTGATGTCATGCAGATAGGATGCGACCCCAAACACGACAGTACCCGCATGCTCATGCACGGCCGATGGATTCCCACGGTGCTTGAGCAGATGTATGAACGCAAAGATATCAGAACGGATGATATTATCTATACCGGGTTCGGCGGGGTGCGCTGCGTTGAAGCAGGCGGGCCGGAGCCGGGTATCGGGTGTGCCGGCCGCGGGATTATTGCAACGTTTCAGCTTCTTGAAAAAATGCAGGCGCTGTATGGCGATGTCATTGTCTATGATGTGCTGGGCGATGTTGTCTGCGGCGGATTTGCAATGCCAATGCGCGACGGCTATGCAAAGGAGGTGTATCTGGTGACCAGCGGCGAGCTGATGAGTCTGTATGCCGCAAACAACATCTGCAAAGCAATTGCACGGCTTTCCAGCCGGAGCACGGCCGAGTGCAGACTGGGCGGCGTTATCTGCAACGCGAAAAATATGGATAATGAATATGAACTCGTGAATGAGTTTGCAGAACGTATCGGATCAAAACTTGTCTGCTGTATTCCGCGCAGTAAATCCGTGCAGGCCGCAGAGGTGAACCGTATGACAGTTATTGAACACGACCCGCAGTCCGAACAGGCCGGCATTTACCGGGCGTGTGCAAAAACGATTCTTGAAAATACCGACCTTATAATTCCAACGCCGCTGGAACTGGAAGAGCTTGAAGATCTTGCACGAAAATATCTCTGAATCCCGGCTCGCCGGCTGTTCCCTTACAGGGGCGCTGGCAGTAACGGCCTTTCTTACCGATGCGGTAACCGTTATCCATGCGCCGCAGGGGTGTGCGCATCAGATATTTTCGATGCTGCATGCGCTCATGACGGATGCTGAAATTGATAAAATGCCGTCGGTAATTGTTTCCAATCTCAGCGACCGCGATGTTATTTTCGGCGGAGAGGAAGCGCTGCATGCCGCAATTTCAAAAGCCGCCGAACAAAATCCCGCGTTTATAGTAGTGGTAACCAGCTGTGTTCCCGAAACCATCGGCGATGACTGCCAGGCGGTGTGCCGCAAACATTTGGCGGCTGAAAAAATTGTATATATTCCGACGTCGGGGTTTTTGGGCGGGTCGGCACAGGATGGGGAAAATGCCGCCCTGTGCGGTCTTGCCGGACGGGTGAGGGGCGGGCAGGAAATTATTTTTGGCAGTGTGGCACTTATCGGCGAGAAAAATCTGGAGTCGGAGGTTGA
>CAZAWD010000082.1:0-5386 GCA_964488725.1 uncultured Methanomicrobiales archaeon
TTGCGTGGTTTTGGATTCTACGCAAAAATTAAAGAGATATACGGCGGAGTGAAACGTACCGGTAACTTAGATATTGCGTGTCCAAAGCCTATCAAACTCAATCTCTTCATACCGGTGAATTATTTTATCTTTCGCTCTTGTGAAATCGCTGAACGTATTTTTCGCGGGTTTTGTCGCGGACGGCACCCTTTGGAGCGCCGTCGTCGAAACCCTGCTGGCTGACACCAGCATGGCCCTGACGAAAAAAGAAAAAAGCAAAGAAACCTACATCGCACGATTCGAGTATCTCGACGTCGCCGGTGAACTCAAAAGCACCGCATCTGCAACCGCCCACAGCCGTGCCGAACTGGCCGCAATTACCACGCACATGACCAGCGACGCAACCGCCGCCGTCTTTGCCGGAACCGATGCAACCGCCGTTGAAAGCCTGAAAAAAGCATCATGGAACGTCAGGGTGGCGTGCGCCATCGGCGATGATACGCTCAACGTCTCACTCAACCGCGACGATATGATCATCTCCGGCTATGCCCGTGCCGAAACGCTCGCCGTCTTTGAGACGTGGGCTGATACCATCGACGCTCTGGCGTAAAACAGATACTTATCCCTTTCGGGGTTTTACATGTATCTTGTTCAAGGGAAGCTGAGAAAGCTCTTACTCGGGCTTCTCGGCTTCTGTATAATTCTTTTAGAGCGGCTGCTTGAAGAATACTTCTTCAGCCATCCGCGGGGTCGGAGGCATGCAAGCGGCTTTTAATTTCATAATCTCATACTGTTTTTGTAACTGTTCACCCCCCTACACTATTGAAAATATCCCCAGAGTATTTTCATAGCAAAGGAAGGGTGAACAATCACAAAAAAAAATTACTGTTCTGGTGCGATCTTACGCACCATCAGCTTCACATCGCCTGTACCGAGCAGAATCGGCTGACCCACAATAACATTCTCCGTCACACCCGACAACTCATCATACTCATGCGCAATCGCCGCATCCAGCAGATGGTTCACCGTCACCTCGAAACTTGCACGTGACAGAACCGACTCCTTCTCTCCTGCAATACCATGCCGGCCGATCTGCTTCACCTCACCATCCATACACATAATATCTGCCACCAGCATAATATGGCGGAGATCAACACTAATACCCTGCTCCTTCAGCGTCGAAAACGCCTCAAAGATCGTCGCCGACCGTGCCGCCTCAATACCCAGCGTATTTGCAATCTCTGAAATATTATTCGTCCGGGTCCGCCTGCAATCCACCCCGTCAATCTCAAAGACATCCTTCAGATTCGAGCCTTCCGTATGCAGAATATACTCATCATTCTCCTTACGGACAACCACCCGGCGGATATCATCAATACCCTGCACAATCACCTGACGCACATGCTCTGCTAACTGGAACAGATTCTGATACGACTCCTCATTCTTCGGAATAAACTTCAAAAGTCCCGCATCTTCATCCATCACTACCTCAAAATCACGATAGTGACGTTTCTCCTTAATCTTCAGCGGCGCCTTATCCATCACATCTGCAACCGCAATCTTACGCTTCTTACAGACATCACGGTTAATCTGCACCAGCACACACATATCAGCAATATCCGTCTCAATATCACCAAACTCGTGCAGCGGAGCCGCCTCAATCTTCCATGAAACCTCCCGTGCCTTATCCCTGCTCTCGCGGTACTCCGGATCCAGATAAATCGTCATCGTCGGCGTCGACGGCTCCTTTCGTGCATCCATAATTTCAATCAGACGCGGCAGACCAAGAGTAACGTTAATCTCAGCCACACCGGCATAGTGGAACGTCCGCATCGTCATCTGCGTACCCGGCTCACCAATCGAATGGGCCGCATTAATTCCTACCGCCTCACACGGCTGCACCCGTGTCTTCTCATACTCCGCATTAATACGGGACACCATCGCCTCGAAATGCTCATCCGTCACCGGCTTACCCTCATCATGCTTGGAAATCAGAATCTTCACCAGCTCCGTCGTCGTCGAAACCGGCATATCCTCATCCACCAACCGGTGAATCCGCTCCTTCAACCGCGGCAGATCAACTGCCTCCATCTCCTCAGCCGTCTTCGGCTCAAGCCAGTTCTTTGCCAGCTCAAAAAGCGTCTTTGGAAGATTCCACGTATGAAGCATCTTTGCAACCGCAGACTCCTCAACAATCTCCTCAGACTTCTTCGACCGGCGTGACCGCGGCTTCTTCTCCGCCTCATCGTCGTCATCATCATCACCCTCATCTGTCTCAGCCTCAGCCTCCGTCACCTCATCGAAAACAGCATCCGCTGTCACCTCAGATTCAGATTCGGCCTCGGGGACAAACTCCGGCACTTCATCAATAAACTCCGGTGCCTCATCCGCAAACTCCGGCACCTCATCAATAAACTCCGGTTCCTCATCGAGCATCTCTGCAACCTTCTCAGCCAGCGACTTATCCTCTGTCATCTTAAACCTCCTCTCTGAGTACCGACTCGGCAATACCCTTCACATCCACCGGCAGACCGGACGCCGACTTCGCCGGATCCGTCCCATCCTCACCGTAAACGAACTGAATAATCTTACCGCCCGTACTCCGCACGGTCCCATCGTAGGCGACCTTCAGATCCTGCAAAGCATTAATCATACGCCGCTGCAGATAACCCGACTGTGACGTACGAACCGCAGTATCCACCAGACCCTCACGACCACCGATAGCATGGAAGAAAAACTCCGTCGGCGTCAGACCTGACTTATACGAGTTACGAACGAACCCGTGAGCTCCCGCTCCCTTATCGCTGCGTTTAAAGTGCGGCAGGGTCCTGTCCTCATACCCACGAACAATACGCTCACCACGCACCGCCTGCTGACCGATACAACCGGCCATCTGTGCCATGTTCAGCATAGAACCACGGGCACCGGACACCGCCATAACCACCGCAGAATTCTCGAAACCAAGATGTCTGGACGCAATATCACCAGTGCGGTCACGCGCCTTACCCAGTTCCTTCATCAACTGCATTTCAAGCGTTTCCTCCGGCGTCCTGCCCGGCATCGGCTCAAGATGACCCTGCTCAAAGATATCAATCTTCTGCGCCACATCAGCTTCTGCCTTATCCAGCACATCCCTTATCTGCTTATACTCATTCTTACCCAGATCGGTATCATTAATACCGTAACTAAACCCATTCAGCATAATCGCACGAATAGAAAGACGGGTCAGATCATCAATATACTCACGCGCACGCTTTGTACCATGCAGCCGGATAATCCTATTCAGAATCGAACCATCCATCGCACCGACGGACTTCTTATCAATCGTACCGCTCATAAGATTCCCGTCAACAATCCTGACAAACGCATCGTTCGGACAGCCTGCCGCCCCATTACGCCGGCAGGGGTTACAGTTCCGGCAGCACGTCGCCTTATAGAACATATTCACATCGTCGGGCAGAATCATCGAAAACACCTGTTTATTACTCCAGTAAGAAACACCATCTTCAACTTTGCCGGGCTCGGGCATATGCTCAACTTCCGTATACTTCAGAAGATACAAAAACTCCTGCTTCGTATACCACTTCACCTGATTTGTTAACAGGAAAATTCCTGAAATATGATCATGCAGACCGCCGATAATCGGACCGCCGAACCGCGGCGACAGAATATTCTCCTGAACCGCCACCAGCAGCTCCGCCTCGGCCCGTGCCTCCTCCGTCTGAGGAACATGCATGTTCATTTCATCCCCATCAAAGTCTGCGTTATACGGCGGACACACAGCCGGATTCAAACGGAACGTCCTGCCATTCATCACCTTAATGTGATGCGACATAATCGACATCCGGTGAAGCGACGGCTGACGATTAAACAGCACAATATCACCATCGCGGAGCTGACGATCAATCTTCCAGCCCGGCTCAACCATATCAGCCACCGTCTCGCAGTTGCCCTCCGGGCCGGTAATCAGTCTGATTCTCCGGCCGTCCGGACGATTAACATAATTCGCCCCGCACGGATCGCGCAGCGTCGGCCGGTTCGGACCAATACGGATTATCGCCCGCACATCCTCAATATTCTTTCCCGTCACACGGACCGGTACCGACATCTCATTTGCAATAGCCAGCGGAACACCTACCTCGCCAACCGAAAGATTCGGATCAGGTGAAATAACCGTACGTGCGGAGAAGTTCACACGTTTACCCGACAGCGAACCTCTGAACCGGCCGTCTTTACCCTTCAGCCTCTGCGACAACGTCTTAAGCGGACGACCCGACCGGTGACGTGCCGGCGGACACCCCGCAACCTCATTATCCAGATACGTCGTCACATGGTACTGCAGCAGCTCCCACAGATCCTCAATAATCAGCTGCGGCGCACCGGCATCCTGATTCTCCTTAAACCGCTGATTAATCCGGATAATATCAACCAGCTTATGGGTTAAATCATCCTCGGACCGCTGACCATTCTCAAGAATAATCGACGGGCGAACCGTCACCGGCGGAACCGGCAGAACCGTTAAAATTGCCCATTCAGGCCGGGCAACAATCGGATCAATACCCAGCAGACGCAGATCGTCATCCGGAATACGCTCCATACGCTCACGGATATCAGCAGATGTCAGCTTATGCTCAACTTTTCGGACCTTGCCATCCTCAGTCTCTGCCATAACCTCAACAAACGAGGTCGGTTTCTCAAAGTTAATCTTATACTGCTGCCCGCCGCAATACGGACAGACACGTTCCTTTTTGATATCCTTCTCACCGATCGTCTCAGCAGAATACGGATCATCTTCCAGCGCGGAGAACTTATCAATCTCTTCTTTATCAAGAAGCAGACGGCCGCAATCCCGGCAGGTAACCCTGAGCAGTTTCCTGATAAGACGGGTATATCCCACATGGATAACCGGCTTGGCAAGATCGATATGACCGAAGTGACCCGGACAATCGCCCTGCTTCTGCCCGCACGTCTTACACCTGAGTCCCGGATCAATCACCCCAAGACTCGGATCCATCAATCCTTTCGGATACGGGAACCCGTCATCATCATACGTGTCCGGCCAGATAACCTTACAGACGCTCATATCACGAATCTGTTTCGGGGAAAGAAGACCGAACTCAATCTTTCCGATTCTCTTAGGCGAGGTCATACCATATCCTCCAGTTTCAGTCTCGGGGCTATACCCATACTTTTCATTTCATCAAGGAGCAGCTTAAACGCATAACTCATCTCAACTTCATAAATATCCGTCTCGGCACCGCAGGCAAGACACCGGGTGCTCTTCAGCTTGGCATCATACATCGCAACCATACCGCAGCGGGCGCACACATACTGTTTTACTGCATCAGACTCATCAAGCAGCCGCTCTTTGAGTGCCATTGCCGCACCATGACCAATCATCACATCA
>CAZAWD010000083.1:0-3717 GCA_964488725.1 uncultured Methanomicrobiales archaeon
TTGTCGATAACCGTGAGATGCAGTCCCGGGTCGTTGAACAGTTAAGTGATCTCGGCGCAAAAATTGAACTTGAAAATATGCCGGCGGGTGATTATGCCGTCGGCAGCCGGATTTTAATTGAACGCAAGACGATACAGGATTTTGTTGACACGCTGGTCGACCGTGATTTGTTTGGTCAGATGCGTGCGCTGGCAGATTCTGCTATCCGGCCGGTGCTCATCGTTGAAGGCGGAAGTATTGCTGATTTATATGATATTCGCAATGTCCACCCCAACGCCATTCGCAATACACTTGCGTCGATTGCCGGCGAGTATGATGTCTCAATCCTGTTTACGCGGGATGCACAGGAAACAGCTGAAATGATATTTGCGTTTGCCAAACGCGAGAGCGGAGGAGAACGAACCGAGCGCAGCCGCCATAAATCCAAGTCGTCAATGCAGGAAAATGAAGCCGTGCTGTATGTGCTTACCGCGTTTCCCGACGTGGGACCGAAAGCGGCCCGCGATCTTCTGCGCGAGTTCGGGACCCTGAAACGAATCATGGCAGCAACAAAAGACGAACTGCTCATGGTAAAAGGTGTCGGAGAAAAGACGGCGTCCGGCATTCTTTCGGTTGCAATGAAACAGTGGGAGGAAAAGTAAATGGGATGGTGGACATGGTTCTGCGGAAAAAAGGAAACCGCTACCTCCTCCCGGTTTTCAAAGATGATGAAAGAAGAGATGAGAAAACAGAATACTACAAAAACAGATGGAAAGAACAGATAAAAACGTTCATACCATCTGCGACGGATCGGCCTGCATATACTCGCGTGCCACCGTCGTGGCGTAATGGCCGGGCGGCAGCGTAAACGAAAGCGTCACGGTATCTTCATCAACCGCGGCAGACACATCCGCTTCAAGTGCAATTCTCCGGTGGAACCCATCATAATTTGTTTTTACAAACACAGCCGCCGTCTCAAAACTATGCAGGGTAATATGGTCCTGTTCCATCAGGGAACCCATCGCCGTCTCAAGCGGACCCGGTGCGGCCGGCACTGTTTTTCCCGGCATCCATCCAACCACAAAACATCTGCCCCGCTTCATATGCTGACGGGCCGTTGAGATATTTTTCTCTGTTACTGTATCAACTCTTCCGTTGGAAAAGATAAGATGTTCACCGAGACGCGGCTCGTTTAAAGCCGCCCCTTCCCGGCACCGCGCACTCAGCGCCATATTAAACAGCCATGACTGATACGCTGACACAAACATCGACAGAAGTTTCGGCGGAAGAGCCTGTAGCGCCGCTCCGTAATCCTCCGGCTTTTTCATCAGGGAATCAAGCATAATACGTTCATACGTCAGATGAAACGGAAGAGCATGCAGGCCTTCTTTTGCATCTCCTGTCTCCCGGAACCGCTGACGTGCGGAGGTAACTTCATCGGATTCATAGGGAAACGCATCGCCGATATACAGATTCACTGCTTCCTGATACTCGCCGCGAAGAATATGGTATCCCATCTTATGCGTCACGGGTTTCATCGCTCCAAACCGCTGCAGCCCGAAAAAGTTGGGAATACCGGATTTTATATCGCCGGTAATCATCGCGGTTTTTTCAGCAAGCCGGTCGGGTTCACAGCCGCGGAGCACCAGCCGGAACTGATTGCCCGCAAGGTCCCCCAGTCCCAGAGAAAACTGATGAACCGCGACCGGAGTAATCGTCATATCTTTTATAGCGATGGCTGCTATCTGTTCCGGTGTAACATCATACAACGAGATGTACTGCGTTGTTACGGCGTTGCGGTCTTTGGTTCCCGCCCACCCGAGACGTTTTGAACTGATGTGCAGACGGTTGGTAATCTCACGGACCGCATGCTGATGTTCCCATGATCGTTTGGTAAGTTTACAGATGGTATACGGGCCGGTATTGGTAAACGTAATCGGCAGTTCATCAACGATAAAATCATCCGGCGTACTGCGCAGTTTTCCTCCCACTCCGTCGCAGGAAGCTGCATACCAGCCGATTCCCAGATCGGCTTCTGTCTGATACGGTGTTGCGTGCATGTCAGAGGAGTTTCAGGTCGGCGGTTATCTTATCTACAGTCTCACGTTTGGCAGGGCCGATACCAAGGGCCGTTACCGACCCCGCCGGAATCTCGGTCATACCGGCATCAATTATCAGGGAACAGGGAACACCGATAAGTTCCGCCTGGGCTTTTAAGACATACAGGGTCCGTTCATCTGATGCTTTCAGCGCCACCTTCTTCTGGCCTTCCCGCATCCACTCTTTTTTATCCGCAACTGACGTTTTTTCAAACGCCCCGATGGATGCATGAGCGGCCTGTGCACACATTTTCCCGCAGCTCATCTTAAGGTCTGTTCGTAAGACAAGACACTGTTTATACTTAAAAATCTCTTCTCCGCCGTGCATTGATAGTATATATTTGCCGGCGTCAGAGATAAAGAAGACGAAACAGAAATGAAAAAACGGCGGTTATTTTGCAAGACGGTCAAGCTGACGGCATGCGGCGCAAAGACGATGGTTCGCCGGTTCGCCGCAGCGTTCACAGACCCCCATGATTTTTGGCGTGCCGCAGGGTTTTGAAATCCGGCGCACCAGCTCTTCCTGCCCGTCAACAATATGCAGCATTGTCCCAGGCGTCGCATACTCCTGACTTCCCAGCCAGCGACGCACATCAGCCCGCAGCGCATACTTCGTATACGGACACTCCGGCAGCGGCACCAGCAGATTATTGCACAGCCCGTAGGCAACCGTTGCCCGTTCCGTCGAACGGCAGAGCGGCTTAATCCGCCGGATAAACAGATCGCCGGAATTAGAGTTGTGCGACCCGGTCACCCGCACCACATCGCCGCGCAGATAATTCATCAAAACCGACTGGGCTTCATCATCCAGACAATGTCCCGTTGCAATCACGTCTGCTGCCATATCCCGGGCCGCCATATTCAGCGCACGCCGCCGCAGCGTCCCGCAGACCGAACACGCCGCCGCAGGAGACGTCGTCAGCAGTTCATCAAGCGTATGCCCGCAGACATCCGCAAAAGAAATGATTCTATGCTCAACCCCCAGCCGGGCGGCTGTTGCACGGGCGGCCGCAATCGTATCATTGCGGTAGCCGCCGATACCTTCATCCACCGTCACGGCAATCAGCTCCGCATCTAAATTCAGCCGGGACAGAACCGTTAACAGAACCGTACTGTCCTTCCCGCCGGAAAACCCCACACAGACCCGGTCGCCGGACCGCACCATTGAATACCGCTCAATGGTCCGTGCAGCCCCGGCCTCATACCACGCCGAAAAATGCGCCGCACAAAGCGGCCCTTCATCAGTCTGAAAAACCGCCCGGTCCCCGCAGCGCACGCATACGGCCATCTTATCCCCCGTGCACAATCGACGTCAGATACACATCCGCAGACTCATCGCATACCTCATCAGCCATAAGCAGCATACCCGCTGACGTTGCCAGAACCTCATACGGATTCAGCCCGAACCGGCCGGCAATCTCCTCAACCGTTGCAGGCGGTATCTCATGAACCGAGCCGTCGGGCAGATGCACCGTTGTCATTTCTTCGTATAATCCTTACCCATATACTGGTGTTTATCAGAATCCCCGCCTTTCGCCACCACGTAAAACCACTGAAACGCCGAACGAAACAGCCCGAAATTAATATACCGGCGCATGGAAAAACCCACTACCATCTTCATATCAAGATGGACCCGCCC
>CAZAWD010000083.1:3727-5277 GCA_964488725.1 uncultured Methanomicrobiales archaeon
GGGGCTCCGGCATCTCCTTGATGACTTCGAGCGCCCGCCCGTACTGTTTCATCCGCTTGGGAAGCTCCCAGTCATCTCCTGCATCGCACACGCGATACATCCCCGCTTCAATAAACTCCTTCTTACGAAACGCCGTGTTTGCTCCAAGCGTCGCATAGAAAACACCCGTCTTTCCTCCCAGATGAACCAGACGGTTATAGAGAAACACCTCAACCTTATGTTTCACTCCCGGCTCCAGCGGATAGATAGGGCCGTAAAACGTTGAGGCCTCCGGATACTTCTTAAAATCACTGACAATGGTTTCAAGCCATGTCCGCGGGAAAAAACAGTCCGCATCAGCTGTCACAATCCAGTCATACGTACTTGCAAGAACTCCGTCGTTGCGTGCCCCGCCAACCTTTTTACTCGTCTGAATAAATACCTTATCAGCATACTTCGCCGCAATATCGCGGGTAGTATCCTTCGATCCGCCGTCGACTACAATAATCTCATACAAATCGCGGGCAAGTGTCTGATCGCACAGACTCTTCAGACACGCTTCAATACCTTCACCTTCATTAAAAGCAGGAATAACAACAGAAATCACTCTAACAGCTCCTGATACAAATCAGCATGCATCTTTGCAACTTTTAAAATATCATATTTTTCAACCGACGACCGGGCAACCGCGCCGGCACGCCTGAGTGCGGTTTCATCAGCAAGGAGCGCCGGCACCTCATGAATATCATCAAAGAATCCCGCAATGCCGCAGAACAGCTCTTTATACTCCTTGAGGTTCCGCGACACCACCGGCAGCCCGCTTGAGAGGGCTTCCAGAATGGAAATCGACATCAGATCACCATACGACGGAAACAAAAATACATCCGCACCGGCATACGCGCCCGTAATATCAGGAACAAAACCCGGGAAGATAACATTTTTTCCCGCCCGCGCTTTTCGTGCCTCAACTTTTTTCCGGTTATCCGAAATAGGACCGTAGGGAAACCCGCCGATCCACATAAACGTGTAATCCGGCATACGGTCGGCCAGATCAAGGAAATCATAAATTCCTTTGCGCGGCGTCTGCTGGGCAACCTGTAAAATTACTTTATCATCGTCGGAAAACCCGTAATGCTCCCTGAACTCCGCACGCTTTGCCGCGTCCGGTTTATACTTATCCATATTCACGCAGCTTGGAATACGCGTTGTCGGCATATCGGGCAGCATTTCCTTAATTTCACGTTCGTTGTCTGCGGTAATCGTGATGATATGATCGTATGAACCATACAGCGGCTTATACATTTTATTTATCAGCGATGCGCCGGCCAGATTGTCTTTGTTCAGGCTGGGCGTGGAGTGCGCCGTTAAAACCTTTACTCCCTTTGCCCGCACCTTCGTATAAAACGCGCCCGGGCCAAGTGTATGAACATGGGTTATGTCCTGCGAATGGTCCCGGCTGTTCATCTCCACTTCTACGCCCGGCGTCTTTTGCAGACCTTCGTAGAGCATAGTCGCAACGGTTGCACAGCCGACATACTTAAACACCGAAAAATTTTCAACGCACATATTAA